>DATCLI010000032.1:0-6968 GCA_036563955.1 Clostridia bacterium
ATATGGAAAGGTAAAAACGATTGAGAGTTATTTAAGAAATAATTACATATATACTCTTACGCCCGGATATACGCCTGATGGGCGGGATTTTGTCGATTATTTCCTTTTTGACGCCAAAGAGGGCTATTGCTCATATTATGCAAGCGCAATGTGTATTTTGACAAGAGCTGCCGGAATTCCGGCAAGATATGTTGAGGGCTTTATACTGCCCGTAACCGCTGATGATTACGGGTATTATCATGTTACGAACCAAAACGCCCATGCATGGGCAGAAGTATATCTGGAAGGGATAGGATGGGTCAGCTTTGAACCTACGACGCCGTTTGCCGGTGCAATGAATTATGCTGTAAGCACCAGCGATAATGTTTACGGTGTGGAAGACCCCTATCCGATGGATGACGAATATGATTATGAATACTATATGGATTACGGAGATATACCGAATTTGGACGGCTATTACGGCGCGCAGAACGACGTAACTTCACTGGAGGCTGCATTGTATACCGCCGCTGTGGTTCTGGCATTAGCGCTTATTAACCTGTTGTTCATACTGGCAAGGCGAGCCGTTCTCCGCTTAGTAGCTCCGAAGAAAACAGTGCTTTTCCTATACCGTTATATAACATCGCTCCTTAAACATACGCGCTGTATGATTATGCCCGGGGAAACCCCAAAGGATTTTGCAGTAAGGGTTGATAAGCGTTATAATTTTTTGGTAATGAGCATGGCAGATATGACGGACATATATTACAGCGTCCGCTACGGCGGCCGCATACCGGATAACAAAACCATCAAAAATCTGTTTAAGTTCGCAAGTGAAGTTAAAATGAAAACGGGGCGAAATATGTATGCTGCCGCAAGGGTATTGAGAAGAGGTTTCCTGTTCCAGGGCTAGCATAATTTTTTGACTGACACCATAGGAAGTGGTATAATGTATCATGCTTTAATGGATGTGGTTCGTTCTACTAACATAAGCGCAGCAGGGGTTTGACGAATTGCGGCTGTGTAATATTATCGCTGGAAGGTGAGCTTATGGCAAGGACGGGAAAAAAGAAAAAAAGATGGTTTCTGCGTTTTCTCATATTTGTTCTATTATGCATGATCCTGTTTTTTTCATCGGCATATGTATCTTATGATTATCTGACTAAATATGGAATCGAATATGCGGTAACCGGAAAAATTGAAATTCCGAAGGAAGAACAGATTATAATCGAAATTCCGGAAGGCGCAACCGAAAACAAAATATTAACCATTCTGTATAGGGAAGGCCTTGTGGAGTATCCGTGGCTGTATAGGCTCCTTTCCAAGCTGAACGGATATGATACGAAATACAAAGCAGGAAAGCATATTGTCAGCAAAAAATTGAACTATGAGGGTCTTATGCTCGTATTAACAAGCAATCCAATGGCCGAACCGACAAAGGATGTGCGCATTCCGGAAGGTTTCAGTGTTGTTGAGCTTATAGACTACCTGGTAGAGAGGAATATTGTCGATAGGGACAGGTTTGAATCTTTATGCAAAACAAAAATTAAAAAATACAAATTTTTAGAGAATGTTCCCGACCGGAAATACCCGCTGGAGGGATATTTATACCCCGATACGTATAAAATAGAGCTTGGATGGAAGGAAGAAGAAATTGTAGACAGGCTTCTCAGGGAGTTTGATTCGATATTTAAACCGGAGTACTACGAAAGAGCCGAAGAACTCGGCATGACTGTCGATCAGGTAGTTACGCTTGCTTCTATTATTGAAATGGAAGCAAAATATCTGGATGATTACAAAAAGATATCCAGCGTTTTTCATAACAGGCTGAAAAGCCGGGCTTTTCCGCGTCTTGAATCGGATGCGACGATCCAGTACGCGAGAATAATGGCCGGGCTTGGGCGTATCCAGATAGTAACGTTTAAGGACCTTGAAATAGACAGTCCATATAACACATACAAAATAAGCGGGCTGACGCCGGGGCCGATTTGTTCGCCGAGGGTAGACGCCATAGAAGCCGCCCTTTATCCCGAAGATACGGACTATTATTTCTTCTTTTCACCTCCGGATGGCACTGTTATATATAATGAAACATTTAGCGGGCATGAAAGAGATCTGAAAAAATACGGGCTCAAATAGGATTATTCGGTTTTAAACCGGGAGTGTTATCGATTTGGATAATAAAATTAATTACCCTTATATAAATGCTTATCTTTCCGGCCTGATAAAACAAAACGATCCGCTTCTTGCTGAAATGAGGGAATATGCTGAAAGCAGGCATATTCCTATTGTTGTCTCCGAGACTGCGCGGTTCATTGAAACGATATGCGCAATTTTTAAACCGGGAAGAATACTTGAAATAGGAACTGCTATAGGCTATTCATCAATTATTATGGCAAAGGCATTAAATTCCGAATGCGTTATTGATACGATTGAAATAGATGCCGATATGGCGTCAACGGCTGCGTCATATATTAAAAAGGCCGGCCTTGAAGGGGTTATACGAATTATTAACGGTGAGGCTCTTGATGTTTTGCAGTGCCTGAATAAACCGTACGATTTAATATTTCTTGACGCGGCCAAAGGCCAATATCCGCAGTTTCTTCCGCACTGCCTGCGATTAGTTGATATAAACGGTATTTTGCTGTCCGACAACGTATTGTATGGCGGACTCGTCGCAAAACACGGGAGAATTGAACATAAACACCGTACAATAGCGTACAGGCTGAAGGAATACCTGGAAGAACTTTTTTCAATGGAAAACTTTGTTACAAGCGTTGTTCCGATTGGTGACGGCATCGCAGTCAGCTATAGGAAGGTGTGAATTTTCAAATGGAACTTCTTGCTCCCGCTGGAGACCTTGAAAAATTGAAAATGGCAATTATATACGGAGCTGATGCGGTTTACCTGGCCGGGGAACGTTTCGGCCTTCGGGCAGGCGCCGGAAATTTCACGCCTGAACAGATGAAAGAGGGTATTGAATTTGCCCATGAGAGAGGAAAAAAAGTTTATGCTGCCGTAAATATCATTCCTCGCAATGACGATTTTACCGGCATGGCGGATTATATAAAAGATATAATCGATCTCGGCGCCGATGCTGTAATAGTATCGGACCCGGGTGTTTTATCGCTGGTCAGGGAAATAAACCCCGATATGCCGATCCATATCAGCACACAGGCAAACGTAACCAATTATATGAGTGCCCGTTTCTGGCAGCGGCAGGGGGTAAAAAGGATCATTGCCGCAAGGGAAATGTCGCTTTCTGAGCTGTCGGTCATGCATCAAATGCTCCCGGAAATTGAACTGGAAGTGTTTGTTCACGGCGCGATGTGTATTTCGTATTCAGGAAGATGTCTTTTAAGCAGTTTTATGTGCGGAAGAGACGCGAACCGCGGCGACTGTGCGCATCCCTGCCGGTGGAGGTATTACCTGACGGAAGAAACGCGCCCCGGTGAATATTTCCCTGTTGAAGAGGATAACACCGGCACTTATATATTTAACTCGAGGGATCTTTGCATGATCGAACACATACCGGAGCTCGCGGAAGCGGGTATTTACAGCCTGAAAATAGAAGGGCGAATGAAAAGCGCATTCTATGCGGCAACGATAGTGAGGGCATACCGCAAGGCACTTGACAAGTGGCGTGAAAACCCCAAAGAATACAAGCTCGAATCGAAATGGATTGAAGAGGTTTCAAAGGTAAGCCACCGCGGCTTTACGACGGGCTTTTTCTTTGGGAGACCCGGTACTGAAAGCCAGAATTACAGCACTTCAAAGTATATTAAGACGTGGGAATTTATAGGAATTGTAAGGTCTTATGAGGAGCAGGAACAGGCTGCTGTGGTGGAACAGCGAAACAGACTTTTAAAAGGCGACGAAATTGAAATTATTCAGCCTGACGGAAACGATATACGGATGGTTGCCGATCTTATGCAGGATATGGAAGGCAACATTATAACTGCCGCGCCGCATCCGCAAATGATGTTTAAAATAAAAACACCGTGCCGTGTTTCGCCAAATTCAATACTCAGGAAAAAGCTGTAATTATTTTCACGTTCTCAGAGTAATTATCCGGCATAAACTTCAATAGGATAAGTTTTACGGGGTGTATAAAGTGCCGTCTTTTTTTGGGGCTTTAATATATCATTTCCTGGTTTCTTTCGGAGTTGTGCTGGGAGCAGCGTGTTTTTCCGGGATTGCGGCTGTTATTAATGATCAGCCCCCGCTTAAAGCGATGAATGATATGGCAGGCTTTGTAAAAGTGTGGGCAATAGCCATTGCTCTCGGAGGTTCGTTTAATTCACTGCAGATGTTTGAAAAAGGAATCCTTCGGGGAGAAATAAGGGCAATGGCAAGAGAGGTCATTTATATTATCTGCGCAATGGCGGGCGCGAACTGTGGATCTTATGTGCTTAAATTTGTTCCTGGTTTTGGGGATTGGCTGCCATGAAGAAGAAAACCGCGTTTAAATACTTTATTTCCGGTATTGCAGCAGGAATCATGCTTGGTGCAATATTATGGAATCTCCTGCTTGCAGGAAAGATTGATGATTTATATAAAAGAAACAGGTACCTTGAAACAATGGTGGAAGATTACCGGATAAAGCTTGAAAAACTGGAACAAACCCAACAAGAAACAGAGCAGACATTAAAGGATATTGTTGTTGAAATAAACGTCGAAGACGAGCTTGATAAAATAGTTCTGCAGCAGGCAGTAAAACAGAAGTATGATGTCCTGCTTGGTAAAAAAACAAAAGAGATCGATATCGACCTGGTAATTGAAGTTGTGGATAACAGGTTATTCAGAACCGATAATTACCAGTATCAGCTTCATGTTGACAGGGTCGCGCTTACTTCAAAACTGACATTATGGATTACCGCAATTAAACAGGAAAACACGGGCAATGTAACAGGATCTTGATTTTACGGTAAATAAATAATATCCTATTAGTATCAGGAAAGTAAATTTGTAAATTTGAATATGGAGGCGATATATATGGCATTTATGGACGATTTAAAAAAATTCGGCAAAAATATTTCGCAGAAAACAGGTGACATGGTGGAGGTAACAAAGCTGAACTCCGCTATTTCACAGGAAAAGGAGAAGATTAGAAAATTATATTATGAGATAGGCACAGCTATTTATGAACAGTACAAAACCGGAAATAACCCGGAAGTGGAAGAAAAATGCGCTCAGATAGCTGAAATTGAACAAAAAATTGAAGAACTTCAGCAAAAAATTCAGGAAATAAAAAGTTCCAAAAAGTGTCCGGGATGTGGTACAGAGGTTTCCACAGATACTGCGTTTTGCCCTCAGTGCGGAACAAAGCTGAACTAAAAAATGCCATATGTTGTTTTAATTCGCTTTTTATGCGTTTAAACAACATAAGAGGTAATAAATGATAAAAAGCGAGTTGAGAAGGCAGGCGCAAGCGGAAAGAAATTCATTGGATAGCCGGCTGGTCTTAAGATTTGGTGAAATTATTGAAAACAGGCTTATAAACCACGAATGGTTTATATCAGGTAAAAGTGTTTTTATATACGTGTCGATGGGGAATGAAGTTCCAACTCATACTGTAATAAATAATGCGCTTGCCGGCGGAAAAACCGTGTCTGTGCCGAGAATTGGCCCGGGAACACAAATGCATGCGGTTCCGATAAGAAGCATTGAACAGGATCTTGAACCCGGAAAACTTGGTATATTGGAACCAAAATCATATTTGCGGCCTGTTTCTGAAGCGTGTATTGATCTTATTATTGTTCCCGGCCTTTTATTTGATAAAAGCGGGTATCGCATAGGCTATGGCAAAGGGTATTATGACAGCTTTCTTGATATGATTGAAAGGAATTCACCGCACTGCAGGACAATCGGGCTTGCATTTAACAGCCAGGTAGTGCAAAAGCTTCCGCACGAAAAGCATGACAAACCGGTTATGCTTATTATTACTGAAAAACAAATGCTGTCATGTGCATCTAAAAAATAAACCGGAGGTTAAGTTGAATCAGCATTTAGTCGAGAAACGGGCTAATTATCTGATATTTATAGTTGTTTTGATATACCTTGTATTTCAGCTATTATTTCTGGTACTGTTCGGAAAATCGTGGATCGATAATAACCTGTACATTCTGCTCGCCTTTTTCCAACTTGCTGTAATACTTCTTCCCGCGCTTGTTTTTATATATTTAACCAGACCCTCCGATACAGCGGCCCTAAAGCTGAAACGAATAACAATTCTGGAAGCGCTTCTGGTAATTATGATGACTGTCGCATCAAGTCTTATTGCTTCGGTTCTGAATTCGCTTGTTATTTTTCTGCTTGAAAAAATCGGCACGGTAACCACCGATAATGTACCGGCGCCCCGAAGTATACCGGAACTATGGATACAAATCTTTGTAATAGTGCTGCTTCCTGCCGTTTGCGAGGAGATTTTCTTCAGGGGTGTTGTACTGGGCGCATTTGAATCGCTCGGTATTCGGGCGGCGATAATAATATCCGCCTTTTATTTTGCCTTGTTTCATTTCGATATAAGAAATTTGCTCGGGCCTTTTTTTCTCGGGCTTCTTTTCGCATGGTTCTGCTACAGGACAGGTTCAATTATAGCAGGAGTTCTCGCGCATTTCACAAATAACCTCCTCGCCGTGCTAATCAACTGGTACAACAGGAACATACCTGCCGGCAGTGCAGCACTGACTCCGGCAATAATGGGGGAGCTAATCATTCTTGCTTCCGTTGTCGGGTTTATCCTTGTTATTATGCTTAAGGCTTTTGGGGCGATAACAAAGGAAAAAGTAAGACCTGTTTCAAACGGCAAACCGGCCGCAGTGGCTCCGGTTCTTACGCACTGGCCAATGCTGGCCGTATATTCGGCATATCTTATTATTACCGCGCTGTTTCTGATATCCTTAACAAGGCCGCTTCTCTAACTATTGTATAATAGTTCAATAAGAAATTTATGAACAAAAATATGAAAGTTTGCAGCCATGTCCTGT
>DATCLI010000033.1:0-4219 GCA_036563955.1 Clostridia bacterium
GAAGGAAGGAATAACCCAGCGGCCTGACGGATACATTGCAGCCATTTCGGTTATAAACATACGATCTTCAGAGGTACCCATACTTGATAAGACTGCGGGTGAAGGAGCATATCCTTTTTCTACGACTTCAAACATCGGGCGGAGCCCTTCAATTGATTTTGGATCTGAGAAATTTGCTTTTCCATCCTTGAACCATTCCGCATTATTTGCGCCAAGCCATGCTATCCAGTCTGCACGGTAGTTGTTTACAACAACACCGTATTGGACAGTACGGTCGCCTTCTTTTTTAGTCATCTTACCGGCAATTTCAATATAATCTTCCATCGTCCAGTCTGAGGTAGGCGGTTCAATCCCCGCTTCCTTAAACATATCAAGGTTTAAATACATAACATACGATGTCCAGTCTTTAACCGCAGCAACATCTTTTCCTTCGTACTGGCCGAATTTGCGAAGACTTGGAATCAGATCTTCAACCAATGCAGGGTATTTCTGATAAACCCAGCCCAGGTCTTCCAGTATTCCGGCTTTTCCATACTCAGCCACACGGCCTTCGGCGAACCAGAAAACATCGGGGGTCGTTTTTGATGAAATCATTGTCTGCAGCTTTGTGTAATAGTCATCGGGCGTGTATATCTGGTTTACTTTTGTGCCCGGATTTTTTTCCATGTAGCTCTTGATTAGATCTTCATACATCTGCCGTTCATAATCATCACCCCAGTGCATGTATGAAATTTCACCGGATATTTTTCCCCCACCGGTTTCAGCTCCGCTGCTGCCTGGAGCTTGAGTGGGCTGTGATGGTGCAACAGTCCCCTGACCCGCGCAGGCAACCATCGAAATAACCATCACAAGAATAAGTAACAACGTGAATAACTTTTTCATAGGAATACCTCCTTTATTTTATTAAAGACAAGATAACCTTAAAATAAGTGATCTTATCTTTTTAAACACAGCCTCAGCAATCCACCGTATACGATTTACCGGCAATCCGGCTCGTCCAGCTGCCGGGTTGTTCGATATAAAACCGCAACTGCAGGCTAAAATAAGAACAGGTACAAATACTCTTTAGTAATCCACGGAAATCAAAAGCTAATTAATCTTGCTCCTTTTGTTTATGTGAACTATTTTAATTTTAAGCTATCTTTGATGCGCCTGTGTTTTTTACATTAATTTAGCATTTTGTACGTCTATAAAAAACAGCAAAAGTACCCTTTTCACATATTACATTAATATGCGACATCTTCATAAGCGTCTTGTAATCAACACTTTATAATAGTATAATACTAATTGTGAAAATCAAAGTAAACGTTTAAAAATACATATAAGGTGGTGATTTCCTAGGTATGAATTTTTACCGGGGCAACAGCAGTACACCACTAAGTCATATTTCAAGCGGCCGGTTTATATCAAAACGTCCTTTTTTACACACAAAACGGCGCCTGGACAGCTACGTCCTGCTGGTCGGGCTTGAAGGAGAACTATATATTCAGGAGGAAGATACGAAGTATATTCTAAAACCGGGTACAATTCTGCTTCTTTCACCTCATTTAACCCATTTTGGGTATGAAAAATCCTCGGATCTTTCTTATTTCTGGTGCCATTTCAGCTGCAATGATTCGCCTCTTGAATGTATTGACGAAAACGAAGCTGCCGCTACAATTTACTTAATTAAAAACAACTTCCGATCGCCTCCCGTATTCAACCACCTTCTTTTACCGAAATTTTACGAACCGCCAAGCGACAGCAGGATAGTTGTTCTGTTTAACCAGCTTTTGCATAACACGAACTGCGACTACTATTTAGACTGTTCAGCTGATTATCTGCTTACTCTTATAGCAATAGAAATAACCCAGCAGCTGATTGAAAGCTATGAGCATAAAAATATTACCGAAAGCAGCCGCCTGATAGAGGTTTTGGAGTGGATCCGCATAAATATTGATCAGCCTCTCACAGTCCGCGGCGTTTCCGAGCATTTTCATTACAACCCTGATTATCTTTCGACTCTTATAAAAAATAAAACAGGGTTCCCCCTGCTTCAATATATCCATAAAGTAAAAATAGAAAAAGCAAAAAAGATGTTGAGCCTTACCAACGATACTCTTAAAGAAATCGCGTATAAGCTCGGCATTCAGGATGTTAAATATTTTATGAAGCTTTTCAAAGCCTATGAAAACCTGACTCCGACACAATACCGCAATGCCTTCTGCCTCACACACCTTAACAGCCAGTGAATCTAAGTTATTGTGCGTATAATATCCCTTTAGACGCTCGTCAAATACTGCGCGTATTTTCTTCAAGCCAGGCTTTTTCCTCGGCATCAAGATAAGGGGAAAGGGTTTCAAAAACTTTTTTGTGGTATGTGTTAAGCCATTCCTTTTCCTGTCCCGTAAGCATATCCGGGTTTATGCCCTTAAGACTGACGGGGCACAGAGTAATGGGTTCAAACCTCATAAACTGTCCGAATTCGGTTTTTTCATCCTCTTCAACAAGAACCATATTTTCGGTTCTTACTCCGTGTTTGCCCTCCCGGTATATTCCCGGTTCAATAGTAATTATCATTCCTTTTTCGAGCTTAGCCTTGTTCTGCTTAGGAGTGAACGCCTGCGGGCCTTCATGCACACTGAGGCAATAACCGACCCCATGGCCGGTTCCGCATTTATAATCCAGACCCAGTTCCCATAAAGGCTTTCTTGACAATACATCAAGATTTGAGCCCGTTGCGCCGTACAGGAATTTCGCCGAAGCAAGCGCTATATGGGCTTTAAGAACGAGCGTAAAATCAGTTTTTTCTTCTTCGCTGATTTCATTGAAAACAATTGTCCTTGTAGTATCCGTTGTACCGCTAAGATATTGTCCTCCGGAATCAAGTACCATCAAGCCCTTGTCTTCGAGCATGTATTTACTGTTTTCCGTCGCGGAATAATGCATCATTGCTCCATGGTCTTTATATCCCGCTATCGTTTCAAAACTCGGTCCGATATTATCAGGCTGCTCGGACCTCAGCTGTTTCAGCTTTTCGGAAACCGTAATCTCGCTTATTTCCTGTCTGCCGACATTTTTCTCGAGCCAGATAAGGAATTTAACCATTGCCACTCCGTCGCTTATCTGGCATTTTTTAAAGTTCTCAATCTCCGTTTCGTTTTTAACGGCTTTTAATTCTGCGGTTATTTCGTCAATCTCAATCCTCCTGCATCCGGAAGGTATTGCGTCATACAGCCAGCAGTTTGTTCTCTTAACATCAAAAGCAATGCTTTGTTGATTATCCAGCTGTTCAACCTTTTCTCTTACGGCGCCGTAGTCAAGGACTTCAACTTCATTATCGTTAAGTGTTTTCAATACGTCATCCGGGACCTTTGCCGGGTTGATAAAGAGATATGCCCTATCCGTTGAAATCAACGCGTAGGCTATTGTTACGCAAATGAACGGGACATCGCCGCCGCGGATATTAAACAGCCACGCTATGTCATCAAGGCTGCTGATAAGGTAATTGTCCGCGTTAGCTTTCTTCATTTCCTCTCTTACTTTTTCAATTTTTTCTTTGGCAGACATACCTGTATATTTTATATCATGGTTAAAAACCGTAACCGAAGGGATCTGCGGCCTGTCTTCCCATATGCTCCCGACAAGATCACGACTTTTATCGATTCGTATTCCTTTCGCGGATAGTTTTTTCTCCATTTCCCTGAAGTCGGAAACCGAGACTGTCCTGCCGTCAAAACCGACACATTCTCCGTTTTTCAATTTCCCGGCAATCCATTCCGTATATGTGGGAACTCCCTGAATGCCCATTTTAAATAATTGGATTTCAGAGCACGCCAGCTGCTTTTCCGCCTGGATGAAATACCTTCCGTCAGTCCAAAGGCCGCTTTCTTCCATTGTAGCGGCAAATGTGCCTGCCGAACCGGTAAACCCGGATATCCACGTCCGTGCTTTCCAATGATCGGCAACATATTCGCTTAAATGCGGATCCGGGCTTGGAATAATGTACGCATCCAGCCCATTTTTTTTCATATGCTCACGCAGTAATTGAATCTTATCATTTACGTTCATTTCAGTACTCCTTAAATATTTAAAATTTAAATTATGCACTCTATTTGAACTAAGACTTGCTTATCCCCGCTTCGATCATATACCTCTAATGCGCATTCCGTCAATAATTCCTTCCATTTTGCAATAGTTTTAATAATTACTGTGCGCCCCAACAGCAGCAATATAATTC
>DATCLI010000034.1:0-5956 GCA_036563955.1 Clostridia bacterium
TGGCTCAGCTTCAGCTTGCACTTGAACAAATGCGCAGTTTAAAAGAGGAACAGGAATTAATTTTGGACTCCCTGGCCGATTCAAGAGAGTTGTATCAGAACGAGCTTCAAAACTTGCAGATGATGTGGGATGAATTAAAGATCCTTTTTTCCGAAATAATAGTCCGTTTTGCAGGCATATTCGAGCGGGGCGAATTTCCTGTCGAAGCCCTGAACTTAAGGCTTGATTTCCCCAGGATCATAGGCACTATTCATGCTCAAACATTGAATGACGTATTTAAAAACCAGCCGGAGATACCTCAGATGGTATTTCACTTCAATCCTGATGAAATCGTTGTGGAAGTGCCTGAAAAACATCTGGTTCTTATAGGAGAATTCAGCGTCATCGATAAAAGAATACTTCAATTTGAAGTGAACAAGGGCGCCTTTTTCGGGATGCCGCTGACTGAAAGCTCTATCAATGAATTATTTAAAAACGGGCCTATTGTTATAGATTTTAAAGAACTGATGGGGGATGTGGCGGTAGATTCTGTTGAGTTTTTCGACGGTTATCTGGATTTTGCCATTGCACCTGACTTTTAATAAAACCGGAGGGTCATCATGATTAAGGCAAGGAATGTTTCACTCGTATATCGTGACGGTACCGTTGCTCTTCAAAATATTAACCTTGATTTGCATCACGGCGGGCTTTTCTATGTCATAGGGCCGAGCGGCTCCGGCAAGACAAGCCTTATGAAGCTGCTTATGGGCATGGAGTTCCCTGCCACCGGCTTTCTTGAAGTGATGGGGCAGCCTATGAAAAAAAGAGAAACCGCAAAAATCAGAAAGCTCAGAAGAGATATCGGGCCGGTTTTTCAGGAGTTTAAGCTGATTCCCGGAAGAACGGCCATCGAAAATGTTATCTTGGGGCTGCGTTTTCTGGATATTCCATTAAATAAAGCAAAGGAATCAGCCATAAATGCTTTGGTTCGCGTCGGGCTTGAACATAAAGCATTCACACTTGTAGACAAGCTGTCATACGGTGAGGCCCAGCGTGTTGCAATAGCAAGAGCGGTAGCAAGAAAGCCGGCTTTGATATTGGCCGATGAGCCTACCGGGAATTTGGACCATGATAATGCGGTGAAAATTTTCAAGCTGTTGGAGTCTTTTAAAGATAAGAATACAACCGTTATAATTACGACACACGCAACGCATTTGATAGATGAATGCCGGGCGGCCACCTTCATCCATGTGAGAAAAGGGGAAATATCAATTGAACGCGGTGGTGAGCAAATATGAAGAATTTAGGTTACTTCTTACGTGAAGCGGGAAAGATTATCCGTTATAATAGTGTTTCCAACATCTTTACGCTGCTGGGAACCGGCCTTATACTGTTTTTGCTTGGCCTTGTCGTCGCCGTGTGGGGTGTCAGCAGCCAACTCGTCGGGATGCTTCAACAGGAGGCTGAAATCAGCGCATACTTTGACAACCCGCTCGCAGATCCTCAGGATATAATAAATAACATACAACTGATTGACGGAGTATGGAACGTCCGTTATGTAGGGGCGGAGGAAGCACGCACACGCATGGAGAACATCCTTGGCGATGAATCATATATTCTTGATTTGTTTGAGAAAAATCCTTTTGAACCTTACCTTGAAATAAGAATACACCTGGATCAAATTGACTCGGTTCTGCAAACAATAGCGAATATTAAAGGCATTGATTATGTGCGCGATAACCGGGAGGTCCTGGAGCAGATAAAAGGAATCACCCGTGCGCTTGAGATTCTTGGCTATCTTGTTATTGCCGCGGTGAGCATAACAACTCTTGTCATCATATCGCACATGATCAGACAGGGGATTTATCAAAACCGTGATCAAATCAAAACACTGCGGCTTTTGGGCGCACCGGACAGATTTATCGGTTTTCCGTTTGTATTGGTCGGTTTTTTGTTAACCTTCGGAGGCGGATTACTGGCAGCAGTTCTTATTACTCTACTTATTAACCGCGGATATGGGCAATTGGGAGGAACTCTTCCGTTTATTCCGCTTCCTTCAAGGGATAGGCTGCTGTTCGGCCTTGTTACGCTTCTTTTATCGGGCAGCGCCGCTCTTGGAATACTCGGAAGCGTATTCGGGCTTTCTTCTATAAACAAGGAAAATCAAGGATAGAAGGTTCATTCAGCTTATCGGTTCTTCTCCGGGAAAAAGTTCCCCATAAGTGCACATTCCCTGTTCCAGTGCGTTTTTCCGAAGAACAAGATACAATTCCGCATTGGTTGTATCTGCATACGGATTAACAAAAAGCACACCGATACCTAATGCAAGTGCGCCCAAAAGGTACCATCCGATAAACGATAAATCCAGTATAAACATATCCAGTTTATGTCCCATTGTCATTTGGTTGCTGAGCTCAATAGCCCTTCTATAATCAATCCTCGGATTATCGGCCAGTATGTAAGGAACCATTCGATAAGCATAGGATTTAACAATCCCGGGTATTATTAAGAGCAATGTCCACAAAAAGATTAAAAGCCCCTTATAAAACATAATGAGTACAACATTCAGATATCTGCCGCGCTGAAACGCAAAGCCTAAATATCCAAGATTCGCATCGCCCTGGCTGGAAAGGATAAAGTACTTTCTGCCTCCTACCTCCAGAGGGTATCCAATCAGCCACCGGAATGCAAAAGCTGCAGCAACAATTAACAAACCGGCAACCAACATGAAGCCAATAAACTCCGACGATAAACGCTGGTTGATCTGGTAACCGCCTGTACTGCGGCCACCGCCGCCGCCGCTGCCCCCGCCCACTATCGCTATAACAAGGCTTACTAAGAAGGCTTTCCAGTAAGTTCCCCTTAAGACAACCTTTGCCCTTGTTTTCAACTCATCTCTTGACCACATAAAAAACCCACCCTCTTATAAGTAATTTAACTGCACTCCTGACCGCATCTTAAATGTACAACTATCTTACCACATTAGAAACACCGGTTGACTGTTATACCTAATATATATCATTGGAGGTTTTCTTTATACATTCTAATTATAGTATAAATTCAAATGCGAATCATACAGAATTCAAAAAACTTGTTTGACCGCTGATATATGACTGCATTTTTCTTACGATAATTTTATCTTCCGGTTCCTTATTTCCTATAAGAAACGGGGAATACGGATCATGTTTCAGCGTATTGTTTTTTACGGAACTATCGCTGTAGTTTGCATAGCAGTATAAACATCCGTGTTTGCATGTGTTGTATGCGCCGATATCAACGCTTGCTACGCATCCGCATTCCTCTCTTTGGTTTTTATCCTTGCCGACACAAATCCTATGGCCAATTATCTCGGAGATTAGGGAATCATCAATGCATTTGGCATGTTCAATACCAACCGCTGACAAGCCAATCTTTTCTGAGCAGGTTCTAATTTCGATATCATGCGATTTTGCTATTGAAGATAGCCTTGCTCCTATTTCCAGCATCATATCTTCATTTAACGGCTGTAAATAGCACATATTTCTTTCCGTTTTTTGATATACATCCGCAAAGCTGGTAATGCACCGGCTCGTAAAGCCTTCAAGCTGTGAAGCAATCCTGCTGAAATTTCTTAAATGAAACGATAAATCAATATCGGAAGTGTAAAAAATCGGATCATATCTCCATACGGTTTTTAACTTCCCGATTTTTGCCGAAAGGTTTTGAAAAGCGTTAATAATTACATCCATTTCAGGGACATTTCTTTCTATCTTTTCATCATAAGCGTTAATTGTAACCTGAAAATAATAATTGTATTCTGAAATAAGATCAAGTTTATCCAGCATCGGAGACGGGTTTTTGGTCCAAAATACCATGCAGTCGATAACATCAGGAGATAAAGCAACTTTACTGACCTGATGGTAATTCATCGGGTTGCGTACGTATACAAAACCTGCTTTTATTCTATTAATAAACCAGTCCGAATAAAAAGCCGGCACATCCGTTCTTCGACCTCACACTAAGAATCAAATCGGAATCCTCCTCCGTCACCGCCCTTCCGTTCGGTTATCCGCATTTTGAGTAACCGCATCCCCGGCAGATCCTGCAGCCTCCTTCATGTTCCATTGGTTCTCCGCACTCGGGGCATAGGTTATCAGCATTGCGGTAATTGCGCTTGTTTTGATCACCGCCATCGGTCAGGGTTTCAACTGCTCCTACCAGACGGGCTGTTGGCCTTTGCACCACTCCTCCCAAAATATCTGTCTGGTTTTGTTTAATGTTATCTCCGTTTCCATTCTGATGATTCATAACCTTTTCAATAAGGCGTCCAATCGCATCGGGGCAGGATAAAACCTTCATATCCCGCTGGCGGATAGTAGATGCGCAGCGAATCCCTTTAAGCTGCTCAATAATTGATTCTGCGGCAATCCCGGAGCGGAGAGCGATTGATACAAGGCGGCTTGTCGCTTCGGACTGGGACGGGCAGCCGCCTGCTCTGCCCGTGTTTGTGAATACTTCGCATATTCCCTGTTCATCATAATTTACGGTAATATATAGATTTCCGCAGCCGATTCTTACCTTTTCGGTAAAACCGTTTGTAATATCAGGGCGGGGCCTAGGGGTTATTTTTGATCCGTCGCTTCCCTGCGACGCAGCATCTTCACCTTTTCCTTTTACCTTTCCGATATTAAGTACCTGCATATCCCTGCTTCCGTCGCGATAAATCGTAACTCCCTTGCAGCCGGTCTTATATGCTGTTATGAAAACTTCACACACATCATCGGTCGTTGCATCGTTTCTTAAATTTACGGTTTTTGATACTGCATTGTCGGTATATTTCTGGAAAGCCGCCTGCATTTTCACGTGCCACTGCGGCGAAATATCATGCGATGTAACAAAAATCTCGCAGATATCCTGGGGTACTTCTTCGATGTCATTAAGACTTCCTTTTTTTGCAATTTGTTTCATTAAGCTTTCCGAATAAAACCCTCTTTCTCTGGCAACAGCTTCGAATATAGGGTTTGTTTCAACAAGCTCATCATTGTCCATAACATTTTTTATAAATGAAATTGCAAACAACGGCTCAACTCCGCTGGAAACACTCGCTATTATGCTTAATGTTCCTGTTGGGGCAATTGTGGTTGTAGTAGCATTGCGGATTCGTATTTTTTTGCCTTTATACACGCTCTTTTCATAATACGGAAATACCCCTTTAACTTTTGCTATTTCCTTTGATTTTTCACGAGCCTGGTGTTGTATGAATTTCATTACTTCCTCGGCCAATTGAATGGCTTGATCCGAATCATATTTTATTCCAAGCTTTAACAGCATGTCGGCCCATCCCATAACTCCAAGGCCTATTTTGCGTGTACCGAGGGTCATTTCTTTTATTTCAGGAAGAGGGTACTTGTTTACATCAATTACGTTGTCAAGGAAATGGACCGATGTATGAACCACTTCCTTCAGCTTTTCGTAATCAACTTCATTCCCCTTCTCGGTTTGTTTTACCATACGGCTTAAATTGATTGAACCGAGGTTACATGATTCATATGGGAGTAGAGGTTGTTCCCCGCAATTATGGACTACCATTCCCTGCGCGATTAATGAGTGAGTTTCCGGTTCACTAATGTCATATACTTCTGTTTCTTCTCCTTCAACAACTGCCAATACCGGAGTCATAAATTTCGTCTTTTTCCTTGAAGATCTTGCCGCCGCTTTCAATTTCATGTTTTTTGCCGTATGAATCAATTCCCCTATCGTTTCGGAAAAAACATACATATCATCTCCGGTAATAATAAGCTCCGAATAGTTTCCTCCTTCATAGGTTTTTTGCTCGCCGCTGTTTTTTGTATATTGAAATACCGCCTGGTTTACTTTATCCCGTTTATAAATTGTGCTATATATCCCCAATTGAAGCAGCAAAAGCTGAACATCCTTTAAAAGACCCTCCGACGAAGATGAAAGGCGGATATCACGGTGATCTTCATCTATATAATTC
>DATCLI010000035.1:0-2856 GCA_036563955.1 Clostridia bacterium
GTTATGTGTTATGAACTTATTGGGACAAATCTCGCGTAATATGTCAATTTGAAATTGTTGAAACTCAACTATCAGGTCGGAATGAAACCTTTTCCAATCCAGCAGCAGTGATGGGTTATGAGAATTCGGCGTAATCATCGGAGCAGGAATCTGTTCAAATTTATCATAGGTTTGGCTCCAGAAATTTGTCCCCCATTCCCTGTTTAAACGTTCAATAGTTTTATATTTTCGTTTAAGCCATTTCTGAAAGCTTTTTCGGCATGATTTGCAGTGGCACAGATCAAAGTGGCTGTTGCCGAATTCATTGTCAATCTGCCATCCGATAACATTTGAGTTGTCTTTGTAATGATGCCCCATCTGACTGACAATTCTTTTTATCTGCGTTTTATAGGCTTCATTCGTTTGGCAGTTGTGGTGCCGTCCGCCAAAGCCCCTTACTCTCCCTTCGGAATCAATCGGCAGTAAATCCGGTATTTCTTCAACAATCCACGCAGGCGGCGCAGCCGACGGAGTTCCAAGGACAACTTTTATTCCGTACTTCGCCAAAATGTTTATTGCATTGTCCAGCCATTCAAATTGAAAAATCCCCTTTTGAGGCTCAAGCTTGCTCCAGGAAAACTCAGCCATTCTCACAACATTAAGCCCCATATCTTTCATTAGCTTCGCGTCTGTTTCCCAACGTTCTTCATCCCAATGCTCAGGGTAATAGTCGGCTCCGAATTGAATATCCATTATTTACCTCACTCCTTAACTCCTGCTTTATATACTGCATTGTTACGGTTTATTTTTTCAACGGTTACCGCAACCTGAAATGCCAATCAAATTGATGCATATGCTTATGTACATATTGTAAGACTAAAACATTCCTTGTCAATACCGCAAACATTAAACCCGCTCCTTTTTCCGGGAGCGGGTTATTGACAACTGATCCATGCAAGGCTGTTAAGCGTTAATTAATCCTGACATACCCTATCATTTGGAAACGGGCAGACTTATAATCCAATCCACCGGTCTTGTTAGAATACGATTAGGCTATTTATTTTTCATCTCGAAATCCTTCATGAATTCCACGAGCGCTTTAACGCCATCAACCGGCATAGCGTTGTATATGCTTGCCCTCATGCCTCCGACGCTGCGATGGCCTTTAAGGTTCACAAAACCTTTTTCAGTGGCTTCTTTAATAAACTTCGCATCCAAATCCTTGTCGCCCGTGACAAAAGGAATATTCATAATGGAACGATCCTTCTTCGCTACCGTTCCCTTAAACATACCGGAATTATCAAGATAATCATAAAGGAGTTTTGCTTTCTCTTCATTTATTTTCTGCATTGCCGGGACACCGCCGAGTTTCTTCAGCCACTCGAACACGAGGCCGCATATATAAACGGCGTAGCACGGAGGGGTGTTATACAATGAGTTATTCTCCGCATGAATTTTGTACTGAAGCATTGTCGGCACTTCCGGATGCGCATCGGTTATAAGGTCTTCACGAATAATAACAACGGTAACGCCCGCAGGGCCCATATTTTTCTGAGCTCCGGCAAATATCAGCCCGAACCTGGCAACATCATATACTTCGGAAAGGATATTTGACGACATATCTGCGACGAGCGGAACACTTCCGGTATCGGGCAATTTTGTGTAGCGCGTTCCGTATATTGTATTGTTTGTGGTAATGTAAAAATAATCGGCATCCGCGCTGAACGTTTTCGGATCGAGTTCGGGAATATAAGTAAAGGTTGATTCTTCAGAAGAAGCTATAACATTAACTTTTCCGTATTTTCTTGCTTCGCTGATCGCCTTTTTTGACCACGCTCCCGTATTTACGTAATCTGCTTTACCTTTTCGCATCAGGTTCATTGGGATCATCGCGAATTGGGTAGATGCTCCGCCCTGAAGAAACAACACCTTATAGTTTGAAGGAATAGCCATAAGTTCTCTTAAATCTGCTTCGGCCTTGAAAATAATCTCTTCAAACCATTTTGAGCGATGGCTCATTTCCATGACAGACATTCCGCTGCCATGCCAGTTCAGCATTTCATTCCCGGCGATTTCCAATACTTCAACAGGTAAAACCGAAGGTCCCGCTGAGAAATTATACACTCTATTCATTTTGATCCACTCCCTATTCAATTTATAGTTTAATTTATCAGGCAATAATATCCGCATCTACAATTTTAAACTAAAAATAATTTGTAAACATTTTATCACTATGATTAAGCAATGTCTATAGAATAAGAAGAAATATTGTGAACAATTTAACAAATCAGGTCCGGCAGGTACGCGGCTTCGATTCAGGTTTTTTCGGTGACGTCGAGCGGCATGCCCCAACGCAATATTACAAACCGGGAAACCTTTTTTCAATGGAACTTATTGCGTTCATATGCCGTCGAATTAAGTGCAGCATACAAAATTTAATTGGTGCATAACCAAACAAACCGGCAGATTTATCAAAGGAGGTAGATCGCAATGAAAAAAACAATTGCAATAATACTCGCATTATCGTTAGCCACAGCGGTATTTTGGGCCGCAAGCCAGCCTACTGCCGTTTATGCCGAAGAATACCGTAACGGCTTTCTGCTTATACCTGCCAGCTTCGATGCGACCGGCATATACACGGATACGGATTTTATCCTGAAAACGCAGGATGATTATACCAGTGATCAGATAAATGAAATGCTTCGTTTGATTGGGGATAATCCGCTGAAAATTACCAAAAGCAAAAATAATGAATTTATCATAACACCTGAAAAGGAATTTGAGCCGAACAGCCTCGTCAGGTTTGTTATTACCACTCCTGAAAATGAAACTGTCTCATGGACATTCCAGACAAGGCGGGACTTCACGGTTTTAGGC
>DATCLI010000036.1:0-5354 GCA_036563955.1 Clostridia bacterium
AAATAGTTTAGAATGCACAATATTTTTCTTAATTTATCAAACTTTATATTATAAAACACCCATATAAATCAACAATTGAATATAAATTGCAATAAATAATGATGACTAAAATTATATTTATTGTATAATAGATTTAAGCTATAAATTAGCTAATAATATTATGTATATTAGGAGGGAATACGATGAAGACCAAAAAGCTTTTAGCCTTTTTAGCTGCGGCGATAATGATTATTACGCTGGCCGGATGCGGCACGGGAGGCACTAAAACAGCTCAGGGCGGTACAAATGGAACTGATACGTCATCTCTCAAAGGTACAACAATCAGAGTTTATACGCATATGGGAAACAGGGTCCTCGGAGAAGAAAAAAAGGATGAAGCCGGAAATACATATCGTGATGTTGAAAATACGGCATTCTTGAAGTATTTGGCTGAAGATTTCACTAAAGAAACAGGAATAAACGTTGAACTGATTGTAGTTACGAATGAAGAAGAATTAAGGCCGTTATTCCAGGTAAAGGATCCGAGCGTCGATGTTTACACGTGCCCGAACTGGAGTCTTGAGGAGTGGGCTGCCTACGCGGAACCGTATTGTACGGTTGAGGAGGGTATTGAGCTGTACGGTGAGTATGCAAAAGCAATGCCAAGCGTTGATGGGATCATTTACAGCCTTATGCCGGGCAGGGCATACAACCAGGCTGTTGTTTATAATGAAGAAGTCATTAAAGCTGCAGGGTACGATGAAATCCCCGGCACATTGGAAGAATTCAATAAAATGTGCGAAGCGATAAAAGCAATGGGCGTTACACCGATTTCACTGCACAGGGTTGAGAACTGGCCTTTGGCTACGGTACAGGATTTTGCCGGTTATGTTGCCGGTAATGCCAATGTATTCGCCGAGTGCCTGAAGACCGAAAATCCTTTCTCGGAAGCGGCTCCGTTCGGCAAAACAATTAAGATGTATACGGAATGGAAAGCTAAAGGGTATTTTGAGCCCGAAGTATACACCGACTTCGGCGTGGCAATGGATAGTGTCGCATATGGAAGGGCGGCAATGATGTTGTTTGGTTCGTGGGTGGTACCTCAGATTCAGGGCCGTGTTCCCGACGGGAAAGATCCTTCGATTATTAAATTCGCACCGGCTCCGGATTTCGGCGCGGGCAGGTATGTACTGGCTGCTCCCGCGGATAACTGGGCAATATCTAAATTTTCAAAGAATAAGGAAGCAGCAAGGTTATTCATAGAATATATAGCGGAAGATGCGCAGTTTATCGCTGACAGCGGTTTTATTGCCAATAAGAAGGGTGTAAAACCGATTGTTCCGGAACTTTATGCGATTATTGACAGTCTGGTGGAATCTGGAGAGTGCAAGGTATTATTGCAGCCGCCATATGATGAAAATGCGCTGGCTAATCAGGAAATATTGACCGAGGCCGGGTTGTGGGCCGATTATAAGTATGTAGGACTGTTGTTTGACGCCCTTGATGTAACAAAACCGGATGACTGGACGGCATATAACAAGCAGGTCGAAACTCAGAATGAGGCTTATGCAAAATACAAGAAAGAACTCGGACTGGAGTGGGTAGATTAACATGATGTTAAGATGCCTCTGCCGTGATGGGAGAGGCATCTTCTTAATAGTATTCGGTTTATGTTGGGATGTGATGGATTAGGAGTGAAAAAAGCATGCTTAAAACAAAGGGTACCAGGATATTTATATTTGCATTTTTGGTAATTCCGGTTATCCATCTGTTGGTATTCTCTTATATTCCTATACTCAGCAATGTAATTTTAAGTTTTACAAATTATAATGGGGTTAGCACCCCCCAATGGAATGGAATAAAAAATTATCAAAGGCTTTTGACTGATCCTCAGTATATCAAACTGTTTAAAAACTGTTTATGGTATATGCTGGTGGCTATACCGCAGTTAATCTTTGCATTTGTTCTTGCGGTATTTGTAAACGGAAAATTCAAAGGAATAAATTTTTATAAAGGAGTCTTGATTGTTCCTTACCTGCTCAACGGCGTTATCATATCGACAATCTTCATCATCTTTTTCAATAATTCGGGTACGCTCAATTCATTGTTAAATCTAATCGGCCTTAAGGGGCTTACACAGCAATGGCTTCAAAACCTGCGCCTGGTTAACCCGTCTATTGCGTCAATCAGTATATGGAGATACTATGGTTTTAATTTTGTCATGTTTTTCGGTGGGCTGCAGACAATCCCCGCTGAACTGTTTGAAGCCGCGTCAATCGATGGATGCACGAAATTGCAGGAAATCAGGTATATTTCCATTCCATCGATATTACATATTTTATTTATCAATGTAATTTTAAGTATATCCGGATCAATCCAGGTGTTTGAAATCCCTTATATTATGATGAATGGATCTAACGGAACAGCCACTCCGGTTATACAAATACAGCGAAGCGCATTTTACGATAACAGAGTCGGTTTTGCCGCTGCTCTTTCCATTATGGTTTTTGTTATTGTCGTAATAGCGGTCAGCATACAGAGAATCTTCGAGGCAAGGGGAGGAGATATAAATGATTAAAGAAAGTACGCTGTATAAAACACTGCGTTATATATTCCTTACGGCAGCATGCATCTTTGTTATAGTGCCTATTATTCCTCTTATATTTATGGCCTTTAAGACAGGTATGGAATATTCAACGACAAATGTTTTAACCCTGCCGCAAAACTGGCTTAATTTTTATAATTTTAAATATGCGTTAAGGGTTGGCAATTTGGGAAAGGCGCTGGTTAATACCATTATTATTCTTGCGATTTCCCTTACTATCCAGATTTTGTTTACGACAATGGTGTCCTATGTGCTGCATCGGTTTGATTTTACCGGTAAGAAAATTATTTTCAGATTATTTATGTTAACTATGTTCATACCTGTTGTGACAACCCAGACAATAGTATTCCAAATTATATATAAAATGGGCCTTGTGAACAGGATGTTAAGCGTGATACTCCTTTATTCGGGTGTCGGCATTATCGGAATTTATATTATGCTGAATCAGTTAAATTCAATTTCAAAAGAATTGGATGAATCGGCCTTGATGGACGGTGCAAGCTATTTCAGGATTTATACGAGTATTATACTGCCTCTTATGAAACCGGCCTGCACAACGCTGTTAATCATAAACGGCATTGGGTATTACAACGACTTTTATATCCCCAACCTTTATTTAAGAAAGGATGTGCAGACATTTACCGTAGCCCTTCATAAATTTTTCGGAAATACGGCGACACCTTTTGAAATTGTGGCTGCTGCAATTATTTTAGGAATAATTCCGATTGGTATTGTATTCTTATTTCTGCAAAGGTATATCTTTTACGGATTGGAAGGTGCTGTTAAGTCATGATAAAGCAAACACCGCTTAACAGGATAATGTCAGTTGTTCACATAACATTTTTCAGCAGCCTGCTGTGTTTCGGAACAATATGCCTGTCGGGAACCGTGCTTCTTTTGCCTGCGCTCGGTGCATCATTTCTTATCGGAAAAGATGTTCTGTATAAAAGGCTGGATATCAATGACAGTATAATTAAAATTTATTTTCGGTATCTTGCGAACTCGATAAAATTGGTAAAATATTTAGCTGTCAATATAATTGCTGCGTTAAATATTGCCGGTATGATAGTTGCGGCAAGGACGGATAATTTTATATATTCTGCCGCCTGTCTTGCAATAGCGGCATTTCTGTTCGCTTTCATGTTTTATATTGCCGGGTACCATGCATTTGTTTGCAATAAAATAAATATTATTGAAGTTGCTGCAGGCATGTTTACAAAACCTTATCTTCTGATAACGGTTTTTGCTGCAATGGTTCTGTGTGTACTGTTTTTTACCGGTACACTAATGGCCGTTTTATTTGTTTCAGGAGCCCTGTTAATTTTTGGGCTGGAAATACCGGTATTTATACAGATGCTGCGTTTAAAAAAAATATTGGGAAGAATTGATAGCAATGAAAAATATGCATATCCGGCTGACTGAATAAAACTGTGAACTCGGCAGTTTGCAGGCATTACAGCCTGATCCTTAAAATTACTGTGCAATTTCTTCCATTGCTATAAACGGTAACAGAAAGGTAGAGAAAATATGAGTAAAACAAAAATGATAAGTCCTGCGTTAAAAAACATTCCATGGCAGGAAAAACCCAAAAATCTTACCGGAGCGCCTGTGTGGCGGTATTCGGACAATCCGATTATCGGCAGAAACCCGATTGAAGGCGTATCGAGAATTTTTAACAGCGCCGTAATACAATATGAGGATGAGTTTGTCGGCATATTCCGCGGAGAACAGTATAACGGCATTCCCTATATTTATTTGGGAAGAAGTAAAGATGCCATCCATTGGAATTTTGATAAGCAGAAAATTCTATTTAAAGATCAGGATGGGAAGCTTTTTATGCCCCGGTACGCGTATGATCCCCGTGTTGTGAAAATTGAAAACAAATATTACATAATCTGGTGCCAGGATTTTTACGGCCCATCCATCGGGATAGCTGAAACAACGGATTTTAAAAAATTTGTAAGACTCGAAAACCCTTTTATTCCGTTTAATCGAAATGCTGTATTGTTTCCAAGAAAAATTAACGGTAACTATATGATGCTGAGCCGTCCCAGCGACGGTGGGCATACACCGTTCGGTGACATATTCATAAGTGAGAGTCCGGACATGGTATATTGGGGAAAACACAGACATGTTATGGAAAGAGGCAAAAGTTGGTGGGAGTCGCTTAAAATCGGCTCCGGAGCCGCTCCGATAGAAACAACGGAAGGATGGCTTTTGTTCTACCACGGTGTGTGCGGAACCTGCAGCGGATATGTATACAGCATGGGCGGCGCAATATTGGACCTTGATAACCCTTCTATTGTGAAATACAGGTGTGAAAATTATCTGTTAACCCCTGAGGAATGGTATGAAGAAAGAGGCTTTGTTCCAAGCGTATGCTTTCCATGCGCAACGCTTCATGATTCGGACAGCGGCAGGATCGCCATTTTCTATGGAGCTGCGGATACATATGTATCATTGGCATTTACATACCTGGATGAAATTGTTGAATATATTAAGGAGCACAGTGTTGTAACCGAAACCGACACTGAAATCGGTATAAGATAGAAGTGCAATGTCCCGGTTTTTTAGCCGGCATAAAGAAAAGCCTGCTTGATGACCAAGCAGGCTTTCTGTTTCCAGGTTACGTTTTAAACAGCATTCAAAAAGCATCTCTTAATTCAAGCAGCCGAAAACTGTTTCAATTTGTTCAATATTTATTGAAATGCCATTTTTACAATAGTGCTGCCGCTCTTATTTTTACTGTAAATATATTCCAACTCCGAAC
>DATCLI010000037.1:0-6340 GCA_036563955.1 Clostridia bacterium
GTTTTTATTCACTTTAAAAAAACAGAAGCTGCTGCGACAAGAAGATGACGCTAAAAACCGCGAATACGAGGCTATCCAGGCTGAACGGCAGGAGAACAGGCGCATTGTAAATCAATGGATAAAAGAGGCAAACGTAGAAACCTTGCAGGATTTTATTCGTTTAAAAGGGTTGTATGAGGACAGGAACCTTCATCTGCAAGGTTTACGTGAACATAAGGAACGTCTTGGAGATGATGAGGAAAAAATATTGACTCAAAGGAACGAAGTTTTAAATAGAATTACACAAAGGCTCGAAACAGCAGGTATAAGCATCGAGACTGGAGTACTGCCGGAGCAAATCCAAATATGGAAGGATAATCTTAAGGATTATCTTGAAATTGTCCGCTCAAAGGAAGAGCTTGATAATGATAATGATTTGCTGCTTGGAAAAGAGGAGAGCCTGTACAGGGAGATTTCCCTCGTCTGCGGTGAGGATATTAAAACGCAGGAGCAGCTTGGCAAAGCTGTTGAGCTTCGGAAAGCGAAGCTTGACGGCAGAGAAATCGAAACGCAGGTTGAAGAAGAGTATGACCTGAGCCAGATTGAAGAAAGAATACAAAAGGTTAATGAACAAATAAGGCAAAATGGCTTGCTTATAACGAGACTCTCAGCGATGCTCGAAAATATACCTGACGACGAATCTCTGCAGAAAATTCATGAAAGTGTACAGGAACTGACCGAGGAAAAACAAAAGATATTGTTTTTAGGCGAGGCAATCGAAACCGCGATACAGGTATTGTCCGAGGCAAGTCTCGCAATCCGGAGGGATTATGTTCCCTCTCTAAACCGGGAAATAGGTGATATACTTAATACGATTACCTCCGGGAAGTATAAGCAGATAAATGCGGACGACAGCCTTCAGTTGAATATACTTTCGCCGGAGTCACCGGAATGGGTGCTCCCGGAACAACTCTCATCGGGTACGGCGGATCAGGTTTACCTTGCGCTTCGTCTGGCAGCCGTGCGGCTGGTTGAAAAGAACGGGGAAACTATGCCATTATTTTTTGACGAGCCGTTTGTCCAGTATGATGAAGAAAGGACGGAAAACGCGCTCAGACTGCTGCTTGATGAAAGCCGCAGCAGACAGATTTTCCTTTTTACCTGCAAAGAGCGTGAAATCGAATTACTGATGAAGCAAAAGATGAATCAGGAAGTTTTAACTCACTGCCTGCATTGGTAAATCGATATTCATTCCATATATGTCAGAAGATTTACATAAAGGCTTTTGCGATGTAACCTTAATAAAAATCCGCTGTACAATATATAGTGACAAGCTTTAATGCGTACCAGCAATATATTGTACAGCGGAACTCAAAGTATATAACATCGCAAAATGCTAATTACATAAAACAATATGGAAATGCTATGAAGACTATGATATAATGAAGAAACTAAAACAGAACTGGCGAATTACCTTATATTCTAGTATCAGAATAGATAGTATTAAACCCGGTGCTGTTACAGCGTGCTATGACTGAGGTGGGTTTGTGTATAAAGAAAAAATTAAATATGTTATTTTTATCGCGGTGACAGTATTATTCTGGTTTTCTTTGTATTCCTATGTTCCCATATTCCCTGGGTATATTGAAAAATCTGGCGTTTCACATGGATTGATAGGCATAATAATAGGCTCATATGGTTTTACTCAGATGTTGGTAAGAATACCGTTGGGTATTGTTTCCGACAGGCTGAACAGAAGAAAAATATTTATAATTCTTGGTATTATTTTCAGTTTGATAAGCGGTCTTGGTTTATGGCTGTCCAATAGTGCGTGGTCAATGCTTATATATAGGTCTATGGCAGGGATAGCGGCATCTTCATGGGTTACATTTTCAATTCTGTTCTCCAGCTATTATAAAAATGAGGAAGCTACAAAAGCCGTAGGATATTTATTAGCTGCAAACGGTTTAGGACAAGTTCTGGCCATGCTTGCAGGAAGCGCATTTGCTGGATGGTTTGGAGAAAAAAGCTCGTTTTTGTTAGCTGCTGCAGCCGCTGCTATAGGACTTATTATTGGTGTGTTTATCGTGGAAAACAGAAATATTAATAATGCCCCAATAGAAATAAGCCAATTATTCGCTGTTGCAAAGTCAAAAAATCTTATAGTCATGTCTATTTTAGGCATACTATTGCAATTCATTACCTATGCGACTGTTTACGGATTTACGCCAATTGCGGCGGAATCCTTTGGAGTAAACAGCAGCCAGTTGGGTTTATTAACTGCATTATCTGTTCTTCCCTCGATTCCGGCAGGTGCTTTAAGCGGTTCTTTCTTTGGAAGGAAATACGGTGAGAAGAAAACCCTTATATATGGGTTTGTAGTTACTGCATTAACCTGTATCGCAATTCCGTTTATTAAGAGTTTTTTTATGCTTGTTGTAACGCAGTTTATCGGGGGTTTTGGAAGAGGTGTTGCTATGCCTCTGCTTATGGGACTTTGCATAAAAAATGTTGAAGAGTCAAAAAGAGGAACCGCCATGGGAGTTTATCAGGCCATATACGGTTTAGGCATGTTCGGCGGCCCTGTAATAGTTGGCTTTATAAGCGATATGGCAAGCCTGAATATCGGTTTCATAGTTACTTTTTTTGTAGGGTTGATTGCCGCCGTAATAGTTAAAATTTATGTTCCTTCAAATTCAGCCGATATCTAGCAGCTCTCTGACCAGGTCAATATAAGCAGCCTTTTCTCTCCCATAGGGTACATAAAGATATAGTTGGTATGCGCGGGTCTGTCCCTCAACAGGGATCCACGCATATATCATTTCAAAAGGAACGCTTTCATTATTGTGATCTTCATACTTCTCCAAAAGGAATATCTCGCCTTCTCCCATACGTGTCATACCGGAATATAGTTTTTCCTTTACCGATGAGTGTAACGGGTATTTGGATTGATCAAGCGGGAAAACGGAATAGTCTATTAGTCCGAAGCTGCCCAATGCTCCGCCCGGAGGCAGTGATTTCCTTATTTCGTTGTCTTTCATGTAAATCGAATAAACCGCCATATTGTAATAGGTATTATAGTAACAGTCGGCTTCCAATGAATCAGGGAGGTCTATCGATTGAACCGATTCATCATCTTCATTATAGTTTATAAAACGCATATCTGATAAACCGTGTATTATAGCATCGCTGTATACGGGGTAATATAATGAAAACTCTTTTGCGGGCTGAACGGGGGCCGTCAGCTCGTTTTCCGCAAGATTTATTTTAAATAATTTCTCATTGCTTGCTATATAAACCGTGCCATTATCCAAAACATGCTCGTCAATTTCACCGATTACACCGAGCAGTATAGCATTTCCTTCTTTTGTGGAATAAAGATAGTGATAATACGGCCCTGCCGGGATTCTGCTTCTTTTGCTGAAACACAGGTAATTGTCTGTAAACACAATAAATTCAGAGCGGTAATGCTCCGTATAAACATCAACTTTTAACGTTCTTAAATCGATAACGGCAAGATCATTTAATTCAACACCGGCAAGAACCCGGTTATCGCTTTCAAGCAGCCGGTTGACGAATACATCGCCGGTCTCAAAAGTTTTAATCACGGTTTCCGTTTTGCCGTCCGAGACAACAATCTGGTTTTGCGCCGCAAAAACAAAGTACCCGTTCTTGTAGCAAAGAATCGGATTTTGAGTATATTCGGACTGCTCATATTTGGGACTGTATTTAAAGTTTGTATTCCGTATTGAATTATCCTGTTTGTTAATTACCAAAAACGAACCCGAAACACTGTCACAAACAAGGGTATAATCATTTCCCTCCTGGATTTGAAGTGCTTTATAGTTTTCAGGAGCAGGGGATATTTCATCCGCTTGTTCCTCTTTACCGGTTCCAGGGGTAGGAGTAGGTTCAGGTGAAACCACCGGTGCCGTTGTTGGTGTCGGAACAGTCGTCGGTGTTGGAGCACGCGTTGGTGCGCTGGTAGGCGCCGGCGTATTGTCAGGTGTCGGAATAGGAGTATCGGACGGGGCCGGTGAAGGCGATGAATCCGCTATACCGGTTGGCTCAGCATAGGCGCCTGTTTTATTGTCTTTTGAAGAATCACGGCTGTCCAATATTATTAATACAATCAAAATACATGCCAGTATACATGGGGTCAGTATTGCTAAAAAAAGGTTCCTCTTCATACTGAATCCGTCCTTAATAAATCTATTGGATTAATAAGCAAATTACCCAACTACATTAATAATAACATTGTTATGCAGCAAAAAACAACCATAAAAAATGTGCGAATAAAGCCGCGTTCCGGTGGGTACGCGACTTTGCTTCGGGTGTTTCGTTTACTTGTGCTACAAAGCACGTAACGACAGTACGCTTTAGGTCCTTTTATTTTTCGCAAAGGGGTCTCCATATCCCGGATCGCTCATAAACCCGCTCCATAGTTACTTGTTCGAAGAAGGGCGTTGGAGCATGTCGCCCTGCGTAACCGAAAACACCCGAATCACCCGCTGTGTTTAGCACTATTGTACTGGGTTAGTGTTGCTGCATGTTTCTATTATGCAGCGGGCAATTTGATAGCTGCTGTCGCTTTTTGCGGTTAGGCCCTGCTGGTGTGAATGAAGCTGCTGCCAGCGGTCTATGATATCGGTCTGCTTTATAAAAGTACTGTAAGAGATGGCTGCACCCTGCCTTACAAGGTAATCAAGGTTTTTTTCCTCGGCGCCGGGAAGGGGCTTAAGAAGAATAAGGGGTTTTCTTAGAATCATTGCTTCCGTTACGGTTAATCCTCCGGGTTTTGTTAATACCGCAAGAGCGTTTTTCATTGTTTTGTAAAGCTTAGGGATCGTCCCCACTACGATTAACCTTTCCGGGTTTTTCGCCTCAATAATTTTTAACCGCTCGTATAATTCGTTGTTTTCGCCGGTAACAACCATAAGCATGCATTCCGTTTGTTTTTCGAGCAAGCTTAAAGTCGTTGCTTCCAGGTTTCCAAGTCCCCATCCTCCTCCGGAAACGAGCCAATATGGTTTCCCTTGCCGGCGTGTGTTCATGCCGAACCCGATGTCCGGAGGGCAGGGCACCCCTGTTACTTTTATTCTGTCCCTGCTCCACCCGAGCCGCAGCAGATCTTCTTTCATTTCCTCGCTTGGAACGAAGTACATGTCAATCTGCGGATAAATCCAAAACCTGTGTAATTTATAATCTGTTATTATACCCATAATTACAGGAGTGTTCAGTTTCAGTTCTTTTTTAAATTTTGAAGCGAGCATCAGCGCAAACGGATGAGTGCAGACAATGCAGTCGGTTTTTGTTAAATTGCATAATCTTTTTAGTTCGAAAACGCTGCTTGAAAAAAATACCCCGGCTATATAATTAAAAAAGTCATTTTTTTCTGTCAGCCTATACAGAAAACGGTAAGTGAGCGGGCAGCCGGATATAAGAAAACGGAATGCTTTAAGTATAAAAGATTCAAAAGCGGAGTAACATAACTTTAAAGCATCAGACATATGAACCTGTATATCTGAGTTTTTCCTTTTTATAGTTTCAGCTACATATTTGGCGGCCTTCAGGTGGCCGCTGCCGGTTGAGGCGTATAAAAACAAAACATGCATAAAAATCCCTGGCGCTTCCTTTACATAACCAAATCAAACCTGTACTGCTATTGCAATAGTACATATTTCATTATGAGCGGATGTCGGTATAAATATGCTGAGGTTAGAAAAACTAAACATAAAGATTAAAAATTACAGGTTATCCGGTTTGCATTTTTGTTAAAGGAGGCAGAGATATGACTGATAAAAAAAAGAAAAAATTGATTATATGGATATCTGTTTGTTCCTTGTTTCTGTGTATTGCGACACCAATCATCTTCGAAATATTGGCGTTTGCTCAATCCCCAACGGTATCCGACGAGCAGCTGATTGCTCGGGCAATCAACGGTGAAGCAAGAGGCGAGTCATATGAAGGACAGGTTGCGGTCGGTGCGGTTATTCTGAACAGGGTTGAGTCTCCCGATTTTCCTAATACCGTGGCAGGCGTTATTTATCAACCCGGCGCCTTCACTGCGGTAAGCGATGGACAAATTAATGTCCCGATTGATCCGGGTTCAACTGTATTAAAAGCGGCACGGGACGCGATGAATGGGTGGGACCCGACAGGCGGGTGTCTTTTTTACTGGAATCCCGCGACTGCGACAAGTAAGTGGATTTGGAGCAAGCAGATTGTAAAAACGATAGGCAAACATCATTTCGGAAAATGAATTATTAATGAGACCGATAATGGAGGTGTAATTATTTGGGTAAGTTTCGCGATAAATTAATTGACTGGAAAAAAAGGCTATCAGACAGACATATGTACA
>DATCLI010000038.1:0-5263 GCA_036563955.1 Clostridia bacterium
GCCATATAATATCAATAAAACTGACCTGACAGCTATGCTTCGCACCGATCCGGAGAAAGGCTTAACTTCGGAACAGGTTCGCAAACTTATTGAAGAACATGGTGAGAATAAACTAAAAGAAACGAAGAAAAAGACAAATCTGCAAAGGTTTTTCGACCAGTTTAAGGATGTGATGATTCTTATTCTTCTTATGGCGGCTGCCATATCATTTGCTGTCGCATTAATTGAGAGGAAGTCTTCCGAATTTTTTGAACCTGTTCTCATTCTTTTAATTGTAATACTTAACGCTATAATGGGTGTCATACAGGAAAGCAAAGCCGAAAAAGCGCTGGAGGCATTAAAAAACCTATCGGCGCCGCATGCCAGGGTTGTGCGTAATGGAAAGGAAGAGATTATAGACGCCAGAGAACTTGTCCCGGGCGATATCATTTTATTGGCAGCCGGCGATTTTATACCTGCGGATGCAAGGCTTTTGTATTCGGCGAGTTTAACCTCCGATGAGTCAGTTTTAACAGGTGAGTCGGTCCCCGTGGAAAAGGATGCGGATGCGCAGGTAGAGGAAAATTCGCCCTTGGGGGATCGGCGGAATATGGTATATTCAGGCTGCAGCATTACCTATGGTCATGGCAGGGCCGTAGTAACCGCCACGGGTATGAATACTGAAATGGGGAAAATAGCGACACTGTTGGAAACCGCCGAGGATACGTCAACCCCGCTGCAGCAGAAACTGGCACAGCTTGGGAAATACCTTGGATTTATTGCACTGGCTGCCTGTGCCGTTATTTTCGTTATTGGAATCTTTTCAGGCATACCGATTTTGGATATTTTTATGACGGCGGTTTCTCTTGCGGTATCTGCGATCCCGGAAGGCTTGCCCGCAATTGTTACCATTGTGCTTTCAATTGGAGTGCAGCAAATGGTGAAGAAAAATGCCATTATCCGTAAGCTCCCTGCCGTAGAAACATTGGGGAGCGCATCGGTGATATGCTCGGATAAAACGGGGACTCTTACACAGAACCGCATGACCTTGGTCAGGGGATACGTGGAAGGCGATAATGGTGTTGAACAAATAAACGGCAATAACAGTGATCCGATTAGGAAACTGCTGTTGTACGGAACGCTTTGCAGCGACGGTTTTGTTGAAGTGGACGGAGATAAGGAAAAGCATATAGGTGATCCTACGGAAACCGCTATTGTGCTTGCTGCGTACCGTAACGGCATTAAAAAGGAAGAAGCGGAAAGAAAGTATCCGAGGCTTGCCGAAAGACCGTTTGATTCGGACAGGAAAGCAATGTCTACCGTTAACAGGATAGATGACAGAAATGTTGTTATTGTAAAGGGCGCATTTGATGTTCTGGCTTCAAAATGCGTTTCCGGAGATATACAGTCTGCTGAAAAATTAAACGAACAATTCGGAAACGATGCTCTTCGTGTAATAGCGATAGCTTACAAGGAAATAGATGAAGTGCCGTCAAGCCCGACCGCGGATGAACTGGAATCGGGACTAACTTTTATGGGATTGCTCGGAATGATTGATCCTCCGCGTCCTGAAGCGTTTGAGGCCGTAAAACTGTGTCGGAAAGCCGGCATAAAACCTGTTATGATTACGGGAGATCATGTTAATACGGCCTCGGCTATCGCGAGAGAACTTGGCATATTGGAAGACGGCGATGAAGCGGTCGCAGGCCCCAAGCTTGCGGTGATGACCGATGATGAACTTTATAATAGGGTTGAAAGAATTTCGGTTTACGCGCGTGTTTCCCCGGAGGATAAAATAAGAATTGTGAAAGCCTGGCAGAAAAAAGGCCATGTCGTTGCAATGACAGGAGACGGCGTAAATGACGCGCCTGCGTTAAAAGCCGCTGATATAGGCTGCGCAATGGGTATTACGGGAACGGATGTGGCAAAGGGAGCTTCGGATATGACGCTTACCGATGACAATTTTGCTACAATAGTTCATGCTGTAAAGGAAGGCAGGGGAATATACGACAACATAAAAAAAGCCGTTTCATTTTTACTTGGGACTAATATAGGTGAAATATTGACGGTATTTTTCTCCATGGTTTTTTGGCGCAGATCTCCGCTGTTACCGATCCAGTTATTGTGGATTAATCTCGTTACGGATAGTCTTCCTGCAATATCATTGGGAATGGAAGCGGTGGAAGAGGATGTTATGACCAGAAAGCCAAGGCCTAAAGACGAAAGTATATTCGCGCACGGCCTTCTAATCAGGGTCCTTCTTCAGGGTTTTATGTTCGCGGCATTAACGCTGATAGGTTTCCGGCACGGAGAAGCTGTAACGGGGCTTCCTGAGGGCGGCAAGACAATGGCTTTTATCATCCTCGCGCTTACGCAGGTTGTACATTCGTTTAATATGCGCTCCGATCATTCCCTGTTTAAAATCGGACCGTTCAGCAATGTGAAACTGAACTGGGCGGCTTTGGTATCGGTGCTGCTTATGATATTGGTGGTATTTATACCTCCGGTGGCAAAGGTTTTCGGTTTGATAACGCTGCCTGATATAATGTATTTAGAAGCCGTTGCTCTTGCGTTCATTCCCGTTCCGGTACTGGAAGTGTCAAAGGCTTTGGGGATAATAAGGCACAGGCGGTACGATGCGGCTTCTTAAATTGCGGTGTGCCAGGAAAGAGCGTATAAAGATATCGAGAATACCCATTTAAAGCGGCGGGTGCCATCCATTAATCCCGCTGCGCTGGATTGCACCGAAAATATTATCACGGATATGGCGGTTTTCTTTTGCAAGATTAACTATAACGCTTTTTATATAATGACGTTTTGTAAGACCGTCTGCATCGCATACTCCTGAACAAATTTTTATATCCGAATGTTTAACAAAAGAGCTTATCATTCTTTCTTCGGTGTAAATAAAGGGGCGTATCAGCGTAATATCCATCCGATCCAGGTAAGTCACCGGAGAGAATGTATGGATACGGCCTTCATAGAATAACGACATTAAAAGTGTCTCTATCACATCATTTTTATGATGAGCAAATGCGACCTTGTTGCATCCAAGACGTTTAGCAGCATTGTATATTGCCCCGCGTTTCATGTTTGAGCATAATGAACAGGGGTTTTTTTCATTACGCACATCAAAGACAATTTTTGAAATAAGTGTTTCTTCAATATGGTATTCCACACCCAGATTGCTGTAAAAAGTGCGTAAAACATCGGGCTCGAAACCGGGCAGTCCCGTTTGGATAGTTAACGCGACAAGATCAAATTTATTCGGATAAAATCCCTGCAGGGCTTTCATGCAGCATAAAAGAGCAAGGCTGTCCTTGCCGCCCGATACGCCCACGGCGATTTTATCGCCTTCATGTATCATGTCATAATCGGCAATGGCCTTTCTGGTTCGGGATAAAAGCTTTTGAAGCATATAAATCCTCCTTTAACGTTATTTTAATTAACATATGTTCTGTTTGCAATACATTACTGCCGGTTCAGCGAATACGCCGGTTTTGATCCAAAAGGCGGCCTAAAATTAGCGTTTGACACCAATATGCGATTATGGTATATTAATCTGGTTGTAGTGTGCCAAAAATAGTTTAGTGTAAAAACAGTTTTGAAAAATTATATGAAGGAGGCATAATAGCATGTCGGATGCGAGAAAACGCGAAAAGGACGGCAAGGATAACAGTAATGACAAAAAGTCCGGAAAAGTGTTTAGAAGAAGAACCAGAAGAAAAGTCTGTCAGTTTTGCGTTGATAAGGTAGAATCTATTGATTATAAAGATAGTGCTAAGCTGAGGAAGTTCCTTTCCGAAAAGGGAAAGATTCTCCCCAGAAGGATAAGCGGAAACTGCGCGAAACACCAAAGACAGATGACAACTGCTATCAAACGGGCAAGACATATTGCGCTTTTACCATATACAACGGATTAAGTGAAAGCAGCCTATAGATGTCATCTATAGGCTGTATTTAAATGCAGAATCTTCCGAATGCTTTAACGGGAAATTGGAAGCACGAACACCACCAGTGATATAATCAAATCACAGTACTTTTGGCTGCTGAGTACTATCAAGTGCAATACACAGCCGGAATATCCCAAACGAATGAAGAAAGCGGTGGTGTTATGAGTGGAAGTCTGGATATATCCAGAAATTTGCGCATTATTGAAACCCTGAAAAGCGAGCTATTAGAGGATATTGCTGTTTTATACAGGCATTTGGCCGATCCCGCGCCGAAGGATACCAGGGAGGTCGCTGCCGATGCCCTGTCGGATATGATTGTTATCGGTTATCTTTTAGGAAAACGTCTCGGCATTGATTATTACAGTATGGAAAGAAATATATCGAAAAAAATCCGGCTCGGCCTCATTAATGACAATGAGATTGAAAAATATTACGGAGACTTATCGGAATTGGCAAGAGTGCGTTCCGCGGAAAATCAGCCCCATGGGGCATAAAATATACCGGAGGGATGGAAATGAAGGTAATATTGAAGCAGGATGTTAAAAATCTTGGTAAGGCAAATACTCTGGTTAATGTCAACGATGGGTATGCGAGGAATTATTTAATTCCAAAAGGGCTCGCGATAATAGCGGACAGTGCCGCAATCAATGAAATGAAAATGCGAAGCGATGCGGAAAACACAAAAAAAGAGAGAGAGTTGGCAAACGCGAAGAAAACAGCCGACAAGCTGAAAGATATCACTGTTGTTTTTCATTCGAAAGCCGGGGAAAACGGAAAACTATTTGGTTCGATCACCGGCAAAGATATTGCCGACAAACTGGAAAAGGACTTTTCTATAAGTGTCGATAAAAGAAAAATAAACCTTCCGGAAGCAATCAGAACTCTTGGGCTTCATGAAGTGGAAATAAAGCTCAATCAGGGAGTTTCCTCGGTAATAAAAGTTAATGTCATAGATGAGTAGTTTATTTTGGTTTCTTACATAATTCATGTGGTTTTTCTACCATGCAATTGCCTTGATTGTTACTTTTCAGCGATTAGCAACAATTTTGAAGAACTATTGTACAATAGTTCTTCAAAATTGTTGTACCGAACGGTAACCAGCACCTCTTAATCCGTTAATGTACGGCACTTTTCGATTTTATTTTACACAATGTATAAAATTAATGATGATTTTCATAAATTCATGATATAATAACCTCACCCGTTACCGAAATCATAGATTTCGAACGGGTACCCGAGAACATTGCATCATGAATTTATTCGTCTGATGTTTGACTGTATGAATACATGATGAAATAACCTCACCCGTTACCGAAATCATAGATTTCGAA
>DATCLI010000039.1:0-6693 GCA_036563955.1 Clostridia bacterium
TAATTAAATCGCTTACAGCCATCAGCAAAGGCATAAAAAGCCTGAAAGACAATTTCGCCGCAAATGGGTTTTTAACTATCTTCCGGTTGTTATTCTTTTCATTGCGGGTTATTATCTTCTTTATCCATATAAAGCCTGTTAAAAACAGCATAACTGCGAATAAGAGTATAAAAGAGATGGCATATAAAATTATCCGGTAAGTTTGCAAACTGAAAAACCTTGCCGTTAAAAACACAAAAGCCGTTAAGAATATTAAAACGGCGATGATGAGAAAAGACAGCCTGAAAAAATACCTGTTACTGTTATTCTCCAAAACAATCCCCCACATCGACACAATGGCCGCAGACATACTGGCACGTAGTGAGACGTTTCGAGTTGTCGCACTGAATTTCGGATACCAATATTAACCCTTTGCCTGTTTGCACTGTAAACCCTTCTTTGGAAATTTCCAGTATCGTGCCTGGCTTTACCACAGGAGTTTTTGTTTCGTCAATTATTTTTGTTCTCCAGATGCGCATTCGCTCTCCTTTAAAAAACGAAAAAGCGCCGGGCCACGGATTTGTCCCGCGGACAAGATTGTGTATTTGACTTGCCGCGGATTCCCAATTAATCCTGCCGGTCATGCCCGTGATTCTTGGAGCAAAGGACGCTTCGGAGTCATCTTGAGGAATCCGTTTAATCGTCCCTTCTTCAATTCCACTGATAGTTCTAATTAAAAGTTCCGCTCCTAGTAAAGACATCCTATCGTGAAGCTGTCCTGCCGTAGTGTCATCATCTATTGCTATTTCCTCCTGAAGCAGTATGTCGCCTGCGTCCATCTTTAAAACAGTCATCATTGTCGTTATCCCGGTTTTTTTCTCGCCGTTTATTATTGCCCAGTTAATCGGAGCCGCCCCCCTGTATTTCGGGAGCAAAGAAGCATGAACGTTAACCGTTCCATGCCTGGGTATGCTTAGGACATCGGAGGTTAAAAACTGCCCGAAAGCGCATGTTACAAAAAGATCCGGATTAGTTTCGGCCAATTTTCTGACCGCATCGGCAGCGCCGATTTTTTCAGGCTGAAATACCGGTATTCCCTTTGACAACGCGTATTCCTTTACCGGAGTACAGCAAACATTATAGCCTCTGCCTTTTGGCTTATCGGGCTGTGTAACGGCCATTACAACTTCGTATTTGCTGTTGACCAGACTTTCAATGCTTGGAACGGCAAACTCGGGCGTTCCCATAAATACTATACGCATGATAAATATCCTTTTTTTGTCTTTTACTTTTTCTGCGAATTTTCGTTATCAGGCTCAATAAACCTGATTGCTTTATCTTCAAACAGGATGCCGTCGAGATGATCCGTTTCATGACTCAATACCCTCGCAAGCATGCCCGTGCCTTCTATCTTTTGTGATTTCCCTTCTCTGTCGAGTGCTTCAACAATAATTTGAGCGGGCCTTTTAACTTCACCCCATATACCGGGTATGCTGAGGCAGCCTTCTATTTCTACCTGTTCACCGGATTGGCTTATTATTTCCGGGTTTATTAACACCATCGGGCCTTCTCCGATATCTATAACAACAACCCTCTTAAGTATGCCAACCTGCGGCGCTGCAAGGCCAACGCCGTTTGCGTCATACATCGTTTCTATCATATCGTCAACGAGTTCCTGAAGCCTTTTGTCAATTTTTTTTACCGGTTTGCTTTTCTTCCTTAATACATCGTCTTCCTTTGTCCGTACTTGCCGAATTGCCATATTTTCACCCCTTTCATTTATGTCATATTAGCTTTGCTTTTATCCGGAACTCGAGCAAGCTGGTAAACAAGTAAATAATATCATAAAATTTTGATTTCGGTAACGGGTGAGGTTATTATATCATGAATTTAAGATAATCATATGATTTCCACTCGGTGAAGCCGGGAACAGCCGAGAATCGGCTGTATAAATTCATGATACAATGTTCTCGGGTACCTGTTCGAAATCTTTGATTTCGGTAACGGGTGAGGTTATTATATCATATTTGCGGGATTTATATCCACCGATACCGTACAATCCCTTAAGCCTTTTTTATTATATGAGTCATTCACCCATTCGAGTATTCTGCCCAGATTTTTTATTGACGGGTGTTTGATCAAAATACGCCACCTGTATCTGCCCTTTATTTTCGAAATGGGTGAAGGAGCCGGCGCAGACATCAGCACGCCGCAGCTCACTGTCGAATTATTCGTGATATCCGTGTGAATTTGTTCAGTCAGCTTTCGCACCTGTTCCTTATCTTTTCCTGAAACAAGTATAAGGCCGAACTGGTAAAACGGGGGCAGCTTTAATTCCTCTCTCAGTTTTATTTCGTGGCTGTAAAATTCGCGGTAATCCTGTCGTATTGCAGCCTGTACGCTGTAATCATCAAGGTTGTATGCCTGAAGTATCACTCTTCCGTGCTTGCCGGCTCTTCCCGCTCTTCCGGCGGCCTGTGTTATAAGCTGAAAAGTACGCTCGCCTGCGCGGAAGTCCGCTGAGCCGAGGAGACTGTCCGCCGAAAGAATTCCAACGAGCGTAACGTCCGGAAAATCATGCCCTTTCGCAACCATTTGCGTCCCGACCATTACATCTATCTTCTGCGTGCGGAAAGCATCCAAAACCGCCTGATGCCCCCTTTTGCCCGAAGTTGTGTCAAAATCCATCCTTATCACGGAAAACCCGGGGGCTATGGACGAAACAACTTCTTCCACCTTTTGTGTTCCGAGTCCGAACGGTGATAATTTATCGCTTTTGCACACCGGGCAATTGCCGGGAAGTACCGAACTGTAACTGCAGTAATGGCAAACAAGCCTGTTTTCGGATCGGTGCCAGGTCAGTGAAACGCTGCAGTATGGGCATACCGCTATAAAACCGCATTTTCTGCATAGAATAAAATTTGAATACCCTCTTCGGTTTATAAATAATATCGATTGCTCACCCGCTTCCTTATTCTTTATCAATTCATTAATAAGAATGCTGCTCAGCTCGTTTCTCACGCCCCTGTCCATTTCATCACGCATGTCCGCCGTTATTATTTCAGGAAGCGGATGTTTGTTTGTCCTTTCGTTCATTTCAACAAGCGTTATTTTTCCCGTTTTTGCCCTCCAATAATTCTCAACGGACGGTGTCGCGGAACCGTAAAGCAGAACCGCGTTGTGGATTTTGCACCGGGCGGCCGCGATGGTTCTTGCGTCATATTTTGGGGTTCTGTCGGATTTATACGAGGACTCGTGCTCTTCATCAATAATAATAATGCCGATATCTGACAGCGGCGCGAATACAGCCGACCGCGCACCTACAACGAGCCTTACTTCTCCGTTTCTTATCTTTTTCCACTGGTCGTACCGTTCACCCATTGAAAGGCGGCTGTGTATAACGGCGATATTGTCTTTAAACCTTCCCATAAGCTGCGTTACCATTTGAGGCGTAAGCCCTATTTCAGGGACAAGCATTATAGCGTTTTTTCCTTTTTTCAATACCTCGGCAATAACCTGCATATATACTTCCGTTTTGCCGCTTCCTGTTATCCCGTGCAAAAGTATTTCCTGAAATGCACGGGACTCAATTTTTTCTACTATCACGTCAATGGCTTTTTTTTGCTCCGCAGTCGGTGTTTTAGGCTCGGAAAGGCAAAAGTCAAGCTCGTCAACAGGATTTCTTTCAACCTCTTCTTCAAAAATAGAAATAAAGCCTCTTTTTTCCATGTTTTTCAGTATGGCGGCTGAAAACCCGAGCATATTTAGTTCGTTTAATGCGACAGCACCATCATCGTACAGCATTTCCATAATGCGTATATAGTTTTGGTTTTTTATTGAATTATCACGGACAAGTTCTAAAAATACATCGGATTCAACGGCAGGATACGCAACTTTAATGGTCTTTGAACTGGCTTTGTATTGAAAACTGTTGATTATTTTTACAGTGCCTTTATTTTCAAGCCCGTTTATAAGCTTTTCTACTGGCGCTTGGGCTATCTCGCGAAGCTTGTCTATTTTCAGCCTGCCGCCGTGTTCAATAATGATATCGATGAGCTTTTTTTCCTCCGGTGAAAGGTTTTCAGTCATTTCGGTATTGACAGCCGCCTCATCGCTGTATAAAAGCGAAAGCCCGGACGGCAGCATGCACCTTATAGCAAGATCATATGTACATACATACCGCCTTTTCATGTAATGGCTTAACATAATTAAATCAGGTGTAAGCACAGGAGTTTCATCAATTAGCTGGTTTATTTGCTTTACATCTTTATACCCGCTTTCCGATTTTACCTCCATTACAAAAGCTTCCCGCAGGCGTCGGCTTTTGCCGAACGGGACAAGGACGCGTATTCCGGGCTGTACCAAAGCCCCGAGATTTTCGGGAACACTGTAATCATATAACTTATCGTATTCTCTTGTGCTGTTTGCGATTACAACGGAAACAAACATAAAACACCTCTTGCTTCATTTTACATTAACAGATACAAGATTTAAAGAGGCGCCAAAGAGATGCCGTTCGATTAACTATAAAGCATATTCCTTTTTAATATTGTCGGGAATATCCTTAACACTTCCGCTGATTGAAAACACAAAACGGACATTGAATTGGTCTGAAAGAAGTTTTATTTTTTCAAAAAAGGTTTTATAATCGGGTTTTTTTTCGGTAATATCATCGAGCTTGTCAACATATATGGCCATAATATCAAAATTCGCGGCAATCATACCGCTTATAAACCCGTAAAATGAGCATAAACTGTCCACCGGGAAGTCCTGGATATTTACGAGCCGGATTTCGTGTTTCAGCCCGGTAATCAGTTTATATCCCGTTTCGATAAACACTATTTCACCTTTGCAGTCATTCAAAAAACGGTGGGCATCATCAACAAGGTATCTGGTCTTTCCAACACCTTTGCTGCCAAATACAACCTTTATCATAAGTTACCTGCCTCTCATCCGGTTTCATCCTGTTTATCGGTGATATTGTTCACCTTGCTGACCTCCATTTTCGATATGGAAACTTCGTATGCGGTCCTTTCCTCTATAGTCCCGTCCGGCAGCTTCTTCTGGTACTGTCTGCTTTGGATCCTTCCCCAAACCCTGACATTATCACCGATTTCGAGATGGCTTGCGAAGCGTGCGTTCCTTCCCCAGGCGATGCATGGGATATAATCGGATTTATTGTATGCGCGGTTTACCGCAAGAAGAATATCCGATATTTCCCTTCCGAACGGCGTTGTACGGTAAATAGGCTTTTTGCATATAAACCCGTTAAGAAAAACACTGTTTGGAACCCGTGCCTCGTCTATCGAATCGGATACAATAATATCCCTGGCAAAAACCGTAAGCATGAGCTTATGCTGTGAAGTAGTGTTGTAATTGTTATAGCTTCTGAACTGCCCGTCTATAACAATTGTTCTGCCTTCGCGGATATCGTCCAGAGGTATTAGCCTTTCTGAAAACATTACAGGAATGAAATCATATGTATCGCTGAGCCTGGATACTTTAACAGTAACCAAATAAAACCCCTCGCCATATATTTCATGGCTGAACTTCGGTTCGGAATAAATAATACCCGACAAATTTGTGCAGTTATTTTCCATAAAGCTTCCGGACATGGATAAACCCCACTCCTCTCTGTCTTTCGTATATAAAATCAATTCATCTCATGTTATGCTTATTCCGCATAATATGTTTTTAGAAGTTATCTTTCTATTTATTTATATAAACTCACATCCACTCAAACCTGCGAGCCCGCAGGAACCGGTTCTTTAACAGCAGCAATTAAAATTTTATTTCTGTAACTGTCAGGCAAACCCTGTTAATGTTTATCCATGCCAAAAAATATATGCCGCGTCAGTTTATTTATTTTATATATATTATATACCCATTGGCAGATAATTCTATTATATAAGCAGAACTAATGTTTCGCAACGGTTTTTGTGCTTTTTTGTTGGATTTAACCTAACATAACCGCTATTTTTTATTAAAATAACGGAAAAATTTGCTTAATAATTACAATCGCCGCTAAAATCAGCACCTTTTTATATCACTGCATTAAATTCAGCTTATTCATGTCTATATCATTCAGTACCGCAAACGATGCCGCTGCAAGGATGCTGTACGGATCACCCGGCGTATTCCTAAGATTAACAACAAACTCCTGCGGTTCAATGACATTGCCGTTCGCTGATATCAGTCCTTCTCTTATGCAGCATAAAAATTTCCCGTTTGCAAAAGGTTCGCCCGTACTGGATGTCGTTATATTTGAGTCCGAACTGAAGCCGTAAAATAATAGTCTACATTTTTCTTCATCGGTAAAATTTGAAGGTTTTATTATATCACTGTTTAAAATTAATATTATCTGGCAAAATAAATTTCCCAAATCATGTTTATTTTTTGAACAAATAGCCTTCCAATCGGTATAATCATTAACAATCAGAGTATTTAGAGGAAGCGTGCGAAGGGCTTCATCAGCATCGCGCGGTTTGATTTTAATGACAAGAATTTCGGTTTCTATCTGGATCAACGCCGATAAATAATCGTTCCATAATTGTTTGTTTTTGAAGCGGGCTGCATACTCGGAAAAGCTGACCTTTTTATTTACAGCGTAAAGAAAGTATTTAATCGTATCAATAATCTCTTTGGTACGATCATTTTCGAGTATCCCTGCAATATGCATTTATTCTCTCCCCGGTGCGGCAAACCGGCTAAGGC
>DATCLI010000040.1:0-3873 GCA_036563955.1 Clostridia bacterium
ACTCAAAATCAAGTGTCCTCTGGACGTGCCGGTTCGACTCCGGCCAGCGGCACCAAGGTTATCAGGCTGAAATGGATATAATATTTTATCTGTTTCAGCCTGATTGTTTATTATCGAAACTATACATATCTTGCGCCATATTGTGCTGCTGCTTATTCCCGGATAATATTTTTAATAATAACGAGTTCAAAAATGCCTGTGTATAAGAACTGTGATCAAAGTAATAATATGCTTCTTTATTGAATAAATTAATCATGGACTTATTGCTCGATATTAAGCTTGGCCGGCTGGAGGAATAAAAAAGGTGGTTCAATAATAAAGAACCACCAAAAAAGAGTTTAGCCCAGCTCAATGCAGCCTCCAGCCTGCTTTATCGAGTCAAAAAGCCCTGCAATATCATTATCCGAACATCCGCACAGCTTTTTAAGAAACGGTAGTCTTACGATGATGCATATACCGCTGGGAGAAGATATTTCGAAAATATTTAACACGTTGATTTCAGCTCCCGCCGGAATAAAAATGCGCAGTATGGTTCCTTTTTTCTGAGGGCATGCTTCTCTTCTCGCTCCTAAAACATCAGATCTGAAGTTATCACGGCCTCTGGAAGCCCGCAAAGCATCTCTGTAGTCCATACAGGTATACCTCCCTTTTATTATTCTTAGTTTATTTTATGTACATGCATGAAGAAAGTTTACATAAACCCTAAATTATGATGAGTACCGGAAATTGACAAATAATATATTGAAAAGTGAATCTGAAGAATTCGAGATTTTTGTGAATGCGTCGGCAAAGATTATTTGAGGTTCCGCTGAAATTACAACAAAATAAAAAAACCTGCGTTTTCGACACGGCGCCGCAGGTTCTAATATTGATGTCAGACTATTATAACATCTTTTCGGCCATTTCAATCATTCGCTTTACCATTTGCCCGCCAATCGGTCCCCCTTGCTTCCCATTCTCATAGGAAGTCAGATCTCCTTTATAATGGTCATTGTTTTCTTTAATATATTGCAAGGCGCCAATCTCTTTCGCGCATTCGATTTTGAACCTGGTAAGCTGTTCTCTTTTCGAGGGAACAAGCGGAGTTTTCGGTCTTGACATTTTCTCACCTCTCTTTTTATTTTTTAATATTTTTCCCCGGAGGCAAGATAACAATACGATGCATTTATTGTTTAAAACAGCGGAAAGAATTACATATCAATTTTACAAATTATGCTGCTCATACTAATATACCTGATTTATATAGCTGTCTGCCAGCGATTTAATTTTTTCATCGCGAAAAACGCCGTTACTGCGAAGCTCCTTCAATATTGCCGGATTTTTGGAATGAAGAACCAGATCATATGCTTCCATGCCGTCATACCGCGACGAAAGCGTATTAATTTCCATAAGAACCTCAGGATCGCGTATTACTATTTCAAAAAGCTTATTTTTTAATTTTTTGGATCTGACTTTTACAAAATAAGCATCAATATTCTTATAGTCCAAAAGCTTAAGTATTGTCATCGTTGCTTTATCTTTTTCAAAATAATAATTATTTGACTGTATAATGTAATGGCGCCACTGCCTGCTTCCGGCCGGATAATCCTTGGACAGCCTGTAATGGAACTTTGCCAGCACATTGTAATAGTGGTAGTTATAGATGGATTTTTTTATGTTGTCAACTTTATTAAACGGTTTTATCCCTAATTTTTCAATAGTTCTGTAATTTTCTTCAATAAATTCGTTTTTTGTCAAATCACCCATTTTATATTGATACAACAGGCTCTGCCGATGCCGCAAAAACATTTCGAATTTGTCACGTACCATTTCTTCACCGCCCATTTCTTACATTTTATCTTAAAGTATCCTGCTATTATTGTAAAGGCAAAAAGGAAACGAAACACCCGAAGCAGAGCCGCGTACCCACCGGAACGCGGCAGCAATGTCTCTACCCGTATATCACCCTCTGTTTATTTGACATTATTCCCGCGGGTCCTGCTTCGGGTGTTTCGGTTCCTTGGGCGACAAAGCACATAACAATAACACGCTTCAGGTCCGTAATATTTTCGCATAGAGGTCTCCATATCCCGGGTCGCTCATTTACCCGCTCCATAGTTGCCTTATTGGCAGCGGGGCTTCGGAGCATGTCGCCCGGCGTCACCGAAAACACCCGAATCAAAGCCGCGTACCTACCGGAACGCGGCAGCAATGGCTAGACCCGTAATCACCCGCTGCTTTTCGACATTAATTAGCGTGCTTCTTATTCTGGCGTAAGAAGAACTATTGTACAATAGTTCAAGAGTAAACACCTGCTTCGGGTGCTTTAGGTGATGACGGCGGCATAAACCATTAGTTGACAACATGCGGCTTTTTCATTATAATCATATTCAATAATAACAAGATGCCGAAAAGACAAAGATGGGGACGATTAGCCGGTTACGCCCAACAGGGATAAAACGCCGTGACTGAAAGCGTTTTTTGGAAGCCAGCCGATGAAAGAACACCCCGGAGTCGGTCGGATGAATGCTTCGATGGAGTTGTAGTCCGGCACGTAAAACCTGCGTTAACGGTAAGAGTGGAAGTTTATCTTCCAATAGGGTGGTACCGCGGGAATGCCTCTCGTCCCTTTATTGTGGACAGAGGTTTTTTTATTTTGAAAAGATTATACGGGATGAAGAAGTGAATAATAGTTATTGGAGTGATGTGAATGTTGATTAAAGCACCTAAAGGAACAAGGGATATTCTGCCTGATGAAATACACAAATGGCATTACGTTGAAGAGAAATTCAAACAAATATGCAATAGATTCGGGTTTCAGGAGATCCGTATACCGCTTTTTGAACATACGGAGCTTTTCGAGCGCGGAGTTGGCGATACTACAGATATTGTCCAAAAGGAAATGTATACTTTTTTAGATAAAGGCGGAAGGAGTATCACATTAAGGCCTGAAGGGACCGCAAGTGTTGCCAGGAGTTATATTGAAAACGGAATGGCTTCATGGCCGCAGCCGGTGAAGCTTTTTTACAATATTACGGCATACCGTTACGAAAATGTTCAAAAAGGCCGGTATCGTGAATTCCATCAGTTAGGGGTTGAACTTTTCGGATCTTCGGAAGCCGATGCGGATGTTGAGGTGATATCTCTTTTATATCTGTTTTTGGGATCGGTCGGAATCCAGGGCCTTACCCTGAACCTGAACAGCATAGGCTGTCCCTCATGCCGGACGGTCTATAACAGGATACTGAAAGAATATATTGAACCGAGGCTGAACCGGCTCTGCGAAGACTGTAAAAACAGATTTCAAAGGAACCCTTTAAGGATTCTTGACTGCAAGGAGCAGGGCTGCATAAATGAATTGGAGGATGTCCCATATTTACTCGATTACATTTGCAATGACTGCGCCGCTCATTTTGAAAAGGTGAAGGAAAAACTATATGTAATGGGTATACCGTTTGCTATTGATAAAAGGATAGTCCGCGGTTTGGATTATTATAACCGTACTGTTTTTGAATTTGTTTCAAAAAACATAGGTTCGCAGGGAACGGTATGCGGCGGCGGCAGATATGACGGCCTTATTGAGTCCTGCGGCGGCAGTCCCGCACCGGGTATAGGCTTTGCGCTCGGAATTGAAAGGCTGCTCCTTGAAATGGACAGCCAGGGAATAAATGCGCCTTTGCCGTCTTCTCCAGACATATATATAGGCGTTATCGGAGATAAGGCGGGTCTATTTTCCGAAAGTCTCGCATTAAAACTTCGCACTGACGGGATTATATGCCATAAGGATATAATGGGGCGAAGCGTCAAAGCGCAGATGAAATACGCGAACAAGCTCAATGCAAGGTTTGTTGTCATTATCGGCGATAACGAAGTTGAAAGCGGGAAGGTTGACAT
>DATCLI010000041.1:0-10970 GCA_036563955.1 Clostridia bacterium
AGACAGACATATGTACAGTGTTATAGTTGTATTGATAGCAATTGTGGCCATATGGGGGATCTATCAATACAAAAGAGCGGCCGATTTAAGGCAGGAACTGGATAATCAGTATAACCGGGCCTTTTATGAGATGGTAGGGTATGTAAGGAATGTTGAGCTCCTCCTTATGAAAAGCCTGATTACATCAACTCCGGAGGCGACTGCGGAGAACCTGCAGGAAGCCTGGCACCAGGCGAATCTCGCACAGACGAATTTGGGTCAGCTGCCTATAACTCAGGAAATATTGGCAAGCACTTCGAAATTCCTTTCACAGGTGGGAGATTTCTCGCTCTCATTGGACAAACAGAATATAAATGGAAAAAGAATGAATGAGGAACAGTACAGCACTCTTGAAAAACTTCACGGGTTCTCGGTTTCGCTTCTTGATGGATTAAATAACCTTCAGGGCGCCATTTCGGAAGGACGATTAAAGTGGAATGAACTGGCGAATAAGGGCACGGATTTTTTTGAAAAGAAATCCCAAAGCTTAGCGGGACAGATGCTCTCAGACATTGACAGTTCATTTCAGGAGTTTCCTACGCTGATATATGACGGTCCGTTTTCCGATCACATGACAAGCATGAAACCAAAAAACCTTACCGGCAGTGAAATAAATGCTGAACAGGCAAAGCAGAAGATTACGGAGTTTTTTGGGAGCGACAAGGTTGCATCGGTTGAACATACCGGAGATATCACAAGCGATACACTACCCGCTTATAATATGAAAGTTACGTTTAAGGATCGTCCTGAAGATGAATTTGCCACTGCGGACATTTCAAAAACAGGAGGGCATGTAATATGGATGCTCTACAACAGGGAAACGGGACAGGAAACGCTTGATGTAAACAAGGCAAAACAGGTTGGGATGCAGTTTCTGAAAGAACACGGGTACAGCAGCATGAAAGACACATATTATATAAAAGAGGACAGCGTTGCTACAATCAACTATGCTTACCAGCAGGACGGCGTTGTTATTTATCCTGATTTAATAAAAGTAAAGGTCGCTCTTGATACGGGCGAAATCGTAGGATTTGAATCGAAGGGCTTTATAATGAACCATACGAAGAGGCAGCTTGTTTCTCCGACCTTAACGGAAGAGGAGGCAAGAGCACGCGTAAACGGGAATCTTGATGTAAAATCCGTCGGAATGGCGGTAATACCAACAAAATTCGGCACCGAATTATTCTGTTATGAGATAAAAGGAAAACTTAATGACAAGGATTTTCTTGTCTATATAAATGCGGCTACGGGAAAAGAAGAACAGGTTTTGATAATCATTGATACAGAGAATGGGATTCTTACAATGTAATGGACAGCGGTAATTAATTACGGCTGCAGAAGTGAAGAAAAGAGGCGGGAGCCTCTTTTTTGCTGAAAATTATTAATATTTGAAATAACTATTATTTGACGAATTTGCTTCTGTTGTGTTATTCTTTTGAAGATTGATGGGGATTCAATATTTTTGTATTGAAAAATGTCATACTATAGGAGATGTATCGTATGAGGCTGTCCCGTATTTTATGTTCTTTTCTTGCTGCGTTGTCCCTTTTTGCAAATATTGTTCCGTCACAGGCGCTGGAACCCGTTTCTTCTTTTTCCGAAACATATATGCTTACGTCTTATTGCACAGATAACTACCTGGAACTGACTATAAAAGAAGAGACATTAATTATAAACGGAATATTATCAACCGGAATATTATCTGCCGAAGAAAGTTTTAAGATTCATATCTATGTGGGTGATAACTCCTCCAGCAGTGAAATCACTCCCGGTGAACTTTTCACGGCTCAGATCAAGCTCGATGGCATTACTGAAAAAACCCCGCTTCAAATTTTTACGGGCAAACAGGGAGCAGGGTCTTATCGTGGATATATTTGGCACTCAATTTATATCGAACCGGGTGCCGAAGGGTTTCGTTTTTCAAAACCCTCCGTATACGAAAACAATATCGCCCTGGAATCAGGGTGGACTAATCCTGCGGATTATATCGGAGGCAGAATAGATCCTGCAATAATGGAATTATCAAACACCCTTGTATCCGGTGCCGGGAATGATTATGAAAAAATTCGCCTTATTTATGATTGGGTCGTTGACAACATTTATTATGATTATGACGTATATTACAGCAAAAGCGGTTATGTGACGGATCCGCCCGGCGTGCTGGAACTGAAACGTTCCGTATGCCAGGGTTATTCCGAGCTGCTTTCCGCACTTATTCGGGCGCAGGGGATACCCTGCATGATTGTGAGCACTTTTTCGTTAGGAATCAGTACATCCGGTGAGTGGACGGATGAATACGCCGCAAACACAGGTTCGAACCATGCACACGTCGAAGCCTGGGTGGACGGGCGCTGGGCAGCTATGGACGCAACATGGGATTCCAACAATAAATATGAAAACGGCGTTTATAACTATATACCATGCGACTGCTACCTGTATTTTGATATCACGCCTGAAGTGTTGTCCGGAAACCATAAAATAATTTACCGGCCGAAAGCATCGGATGAGAATACTCCCAGTGAATGGGCACAGACCGAGGTATTAAATGCGATGCGAAAAAAGCTTGTATCATTTGAACTGCAGGGAAGTTACAGGTCAGCCATATCGCGCGCCGAATTTTGCCGTCTGGTTACTAACATGATATGCATCCAAACGGGAAGTACATTGGATGAACTTCCTCAAAAATACGGCGTATCAATTAAAAACTCTTTCAGCGATACTCAGGATCGGGCTGTTTTAACTGCGAATGCCCTTGGAATTGTAACTGGAATCGGGAATGGTTTATTCTTCCCCGACAAAAGCATCACGAGACAGGAAGCTGCCGTGATTCTCACGCGATGTGCAAAATTACTGGGCTTAACGTCTTCTTCCGTTTCTCCGGCCAGTTATTCGGATAAGGCAGATATTGCAGATTGGGCTGCTTCCGCTGTGGATTACATATCATCCCTGCGAACAAAAAACGGGGTAAGTATAATGGGAGGAACCGGCAGTAATGTTTTCTCTCCGCTTGATACATATACACGCGAGCAGTCTATTCTGACCATTGTCCGCTTATTTGAATGCTTTGCTTCTGACATTTGAGGCCGAACAAAAACTTGTGAAACGCGTAATTATCTTATATACTATATATAAAAATATATGTTTCCAACGATTAAACCGGTTTTTATAAAAACGGCTGTTGATTTTAATTAATTTCAGGGAGCCTGTTTTGGGAATGAATATAGATGAATTGAAATATAATGAACAGGGGCTTATCCCTGCAATAGTCCAGGATAATGATACCGGAAAAGTGTTAATGATGGCATGGATGAGCCGTGAATCACTTGCTTTATCACTATGTACCAGGAAGGCGACATATTGGAGCAGAAGCAGAAAAAAGCTTTGGGTAAAAGGGGAAAGCTCGGGTAATTATCAGACAATTATTCGTATTCTGTATGATTGCGATGCCGATACCCTTCTTGTTATTGTAAAGCAGAAGGGACCTGCCTGCCATACCGGATCCGAATCCTGCTTTTACAGGGAATTACCATTGGAAGGAGATATTGCCGGTGAATGATACATTCAATATTTTTCTCGAAGTATATAATGTAATAAAGGACAGAAAAGAAAACCCAAAAGAGGGTTCATATACAAACTACTTATTTGACAAAGGCATTGACAAGATCCTGAAAAAAATAGGCGAGGAAGCATCGGAAGTTATTATTGGCGCTAAGAACAGTAATATGGACGAAACACGATATGAGATAGCCGATTTGTTGTATCATATTATGGTTCTGATGGTGGAGCAGGGGCTAACATGGGATGATATTTCAAAAGAACTCGAAAAAAGGAGACACTGAAAGCCCGTGTTTTTATAATGTATTATGCCAATCTAAGCCTGGATGGCATTAAAGGAGGATGTACATATGTTTTGTTCAAATTGCGGTACGAGCGTACCTGACGGTTCGAAATTTTGTGTAGCATGCGGAAGCAGCATGCAGCAATCTGAGGAGACAAATGAGCAGTTACAGGAATCAATTCAGGAGCAGGCACAAGGAGAATATCAACCGCAGCCGCAGCCGGCGCCTCAGCCGCAGCCTGCGCCACAGCCACAGCCCGAATACCGGCAGCAGTACCAGCCAATGCCTCAGCCTGCAGCCGCATATAACGGAAATATGCAGGCACGGGCGGATATCAGGGAAAAGGTCATAGGTGTAGGAGGATGGCTGTTAACCTTGTTTCTGCTGTGTGTTCCGATTGTAAACATCATTCTGGTATTTGTATGGGCTTTCAGCGGAAATGTAAACAAAAACAAAAAGAACTTCGCAATCGCCTATATAATCATTATGATAATCATGATTGTGATATCGATTGTCCTATATGCATCAATAACATCCATGATTGGAAACATATTAGGCGGCGGATTTGGCGGCGAGTTTATATTCCCTGAATAATGATTCAAGCTCAAATTGTAGGGGCGTGATGTTAGCCGGTCTCATGCCCCTTGTTTTATCATAAAGAACAAAACTATTAATAAAACCGATGCAAAGCACCCCGGTATGGTCTGCCATACCGGGTTTTCACATACTTGAACGTACCGTCTTTCAGTCAAATTCGGACAGTACATTATCGAGCATTTCAATAAGGCCGCCCATATCGGCTTTTGTTACTATAAGAGGCGGCAGGAGCCTGAGAATACTGTCTCCGACCGTACCCAGAAGGTATCTTTTTTCAAAACATTTTTTATTAACCTCTTTGGCTATCGGCCTGTTAAACTGAATTCCTATCATCAATCCCCTTCCGCGTACTTCACTTATTACCGGATATTTGCTTTTAACAGTCTCAAACTTATTAAAAAAGTAATTGCCTACTTCCTCGGCGTTTTCGCATAATTTATCGTTTATTATTGTGGATAAAGCCGCATATGCTGTGCTGCAAGCCAGTGGGTTTCCGCCGAAAGTGGAGCCGTGATCACCCGGTTCAAAGGCTTTGGCGGCAAACTCTTTCGCACACAGCGCTCCAATCGGAAAACCTCCGCCAAGAGCTTTGGCAAGGGTGAATATATCGGGTTCCACTCCGTAATGCTGGTATCCGAATAATTTGCCTGTCCTGCCCAAGCCGCACTGCACTTCGTCAAATATAAGAAGTAATCCGTTTTTATCGCATAACTTCCGCACGCCCTTTATATATTCTTCTGTGGTCGGATTAACGCCGCTTTCGCCCTGAATCGGTTCAAGCATGACCGCGCAGGTATTCTCGCATATGGCTTCTTCCAAAGCTTTTAAATCATTTATCGGTACTTTTAGGAATTTGGGCGTTAAAGGGGAATAAGGCCTCTGATATTTATCCTGACCTGTGGCGGCAATTGTTGCAAGAGTCCTGCCGTGGAAAGACTTTTCGAGGGTTATTATTTCTATCTTATTTGGATAGCCTTTTTTCTTGAAATACAGTCTTGCAAGCTTTATCGCGCCTTCATTGGCTTCGGCGCCGCTGTTTGCGAAAAACACCTTATCCGCACAGGAATTTTCAACAATCAGTTCGGCCAGCTTTGCCTGGGATTCGATATAGTACAGGCTTGAACAATGAATGAATTTTTTTGCCTGATCGCATATCGCGTTTACGACCGCCGGATGTGAGTGCCCCAAGGCGCTGACTGCAATACCGGCCAGAAAATCATAGTATTCATTGCCGTCCAAATCCCATAATGATATTCCTTTGCCATGACTGAAGCAAACCGGGATCCGATCACCAAAAGTATTCATATAATATTTGTGGTCTTTTTCTATTATTTCCTGTAAAGTCATATTGTAATCCCCCTGACTTCGTGTTATAAACATATTTATAATTATACATATCAATGCATAAAAATACAATACCGTTTTTTTCGTAAATATTTTTAAACATAATTTTGCTCTAACAACGCACAATAATCCCTGCGAGTCCCTAATACGGGTCGAGGCATTGCTGCCGCGTTCCGGTTTCACAATAATTATTAAAAAAATTCATAAAATATATGGTAGTGCTATAAAAACATATTATACATAAGCGGTCATTGAATAGTCAGAAAGGAAGATGGAAAATGGAGTGGATTTTCCAAAGGATACTTGAAATAGAGAATAGAGCGAAAGAGGTTTTCAATGAGGCGGTCAATGAAGGCGAACTGGTTAAAAAAGCCTTGCTTGAAGAAATTGATAAGAAAAAATTTGATATTAAGCTGTTGGCTGACGAGAGAATATATCAATTGATTACACAAAGTAAAAAGGAAACGAGTGAAAAGTTAAATCATCTGGACAAAGTACTGAAAGAAAAATTATTATTTCTTGAGCAGTTATATGAGAGAAACAAAGAAGAATGGGAGAACAATATCTATATTAATGTTATTGGAGAGTAATATGCTTAATAAATACAGTGCGCTGTTTGGAAAAACACATGCAATGTTCGGGAAACTGCTTACAACTGAAAATTATTACGAGCTTATGAGGCAGAAAAATGTAATCAATATTGCCGCTTTTCTAAAGTACCGCACGGATTGCGGAAAGGCTTTTGACGGTATTGATGAAAGTGAAATCCACAGGGCACATCTGGAAAATGTTATCAGAAAAAGCTTTCTCGATCACTACCGTAAATTATCTTATTTCACAAGCGGAAATATTAAGGGTTTTTTAAAGATAGCATATTTAAAGCATGAGATTGAAAGCCTTAAGCGTTTATTCCGTGTCCTTGAAATGGAAGGAGATACGGCCCCGGCTCAAAATTCACTATTGTTCCTTAAAAAATATGATATGTTAAATCTTGAAAACCTTGCCGCGACAGGTAATACAAAGACATTTATATCAAATTTGGAGGGAACGGAATATTATCATGTTTTAAGGCCGTTTCTTTCGGAGGCCGGGCAGCATAATCTGTTTCATATAGAGATGGCTCTTGATATGTATTATATTAATCTGATTAACAGAAAAAAGAAACAATTGTTAACCGGTCTGGACGCGAAAATTGCAGACCATTCGATAGGGACGGAAATTGATGTTTTGAACCTGATGTGGATATACAGGGCACGTATTGCGTACAATCTGGACGGCAATGCTATTTTAAGGTATTTGATCCCTGGTGGTTACAAACTCTCAGCAGAATTACTCCGCGAGCTCGTAAGAATAAACAGCAGGGATGGATTTTTAGCGATTATTGGGAACACTGAATATTCAAATTTGTTTTTATCAGAGCCGCATGGTTTTTTCGAATTGAATTTTTCGGAGTATATGTACCGTATGCATTCCCGGTTCTTCCGCAAATACGGATTTTCGATAGCTGCCGTTCTTTCGTATCTGCATCTTAAGGAATGCGAGCTTTCAAATATTATATCAATTATTGAAGGCATACGTTACGGTTTGCCGGTCGACAGAATAAAAAGTTTCGTCGTGGGAATAGCAGGTTGAATTCATAACAAGCCTAAAGGAAGTGTTTAATTTGTCGGTGGAAAAGCTCAAATATGTGAGTATCATTGGCCCTGTCGGTAAATTTGATCAATTTGTACTTAAGCATATAATAGACAGAGATATGCAGCTTGAGCATGCCTTAACTCATATGCGCAATATACGCGGCTTGAAGCCTTTTATGGATGAAAATCCCTATGATTCTTTAGTGAAAGAGCTGGAAAACACCAATAAGCATATTAATGTCCGGGTGAGCGCCTGCCCCAGGAATGAACTGAGCATGCTTGCGAAACAGCCGGTGGATCCGGAAAAAATCTCCGAGTATCTGGATAGCCTTGAAAAACGTATTATATCGCACAAAATCGAAACAGAGAATATCAGCAGGATAATAAATGAAAACATGCAGATTCTGAAACAATTAATTCCTATCAGGACTCTGCAGTTTGACATAGGTGAATTGTTCCGCCTGGAGTATATTAAATTCCGTTTTGGTAAAATGCCGCGTGAAAGCTATAAAAGATTGGATGTTCTGGCGGAAAATCTGGATATTGTTGTCGTTCCGTTTGCCAGCGATGACCATGATGTCTGGGTTTCGTATTTTGTACCGTCTGTAAATGCAGAAAAAGCAGACAGCATTATGTTTTCGCTCTACTTTGAAAGGGTGCGTTTATCCGAGCGTTTTAAGGGATTGCCCGCAGAAGCCGTTCAGAGCATCGAAAAGGAGATTGAGCAGCTTGAACATGAAATGCGCAGGAGCGAAAAAGCTTACGAAGAATTGATTTTCAATGAAAAGGAAAAGTTTCAAAAAATATATAACCATGTCGTATATCTGCACAGGGCGTTTGATGTCAGAAAATTCTCGGCTCATAATAAACAGATGTTTTTCATTGCAGGCTGGACGACAAAAGATGCCTACAAGCAGTTAACCGATGAGCTTAAGGGAAGAAAAGACATTACCGTTTCGGTTGAAGATCCCGGGGAAGTAAGGGAAATTAAGCCGCCGACAATATTGAAAAATAATCGGTTTTTCAAGCCGTTCGAAAATATTGTAATAATGTATGGAATTCCTGCCCATAACGAATTCGATCCTACGATTCTTGCAGCAATTACTTTTATACTTATGTTCGGGGCGATGTTCGGAGATGTTGGTCAGGGGTCCATATTGGCTGCTGCTGGTCTTTTCATGTTTTATAAAAGTAAATCCTCTTTAGGATGGGTTCTCGCCTGTGTTGGAGTATCTTCCATTGCTTTTGGGTTCCTTTACGGCAGTGTTTTCGGAATAGAAGACATTATTAAGGCCTTGTGGAAAGCCCCGATGGATAACATGAACCAGTTATTGATTATGTCAATTGCGTTTGGTGCGGTAATTATACTGCTGTCAATTATTATAAATATAATAAACAGTATAAAGGCAAAAGACTACGGACGCCTGTTTTTCGATAAAAACGGTCTTGCCGGGCTCATTTTTTACGCGGGAGCCATAGGTCTGGCTGTCTATAGTTATTTTGAGGGAAGAATCAAGGCTTCGGCTGTATTTGTTGTATTATTTCTGGTTGTTCCGCCGTTATTAATGTTTTTTAAAGGGAGACTTGAAAGGCTGTTTGTAAAGCACGGGAGACAAGACAGCGAAGGCGGTTTCGCGGAAGCTTTTTTTGAAGTCTTTGAAGCTGTTCTTGGTTTTTTAAGCAATACAATATCGTTTGTAAGGGTGGGTGCTTTTGCGTTAAGCCATGCCGGCCTGTCCCTTGCGTTCAGGACTTTGTACGATATGACGGGCGGAGCCGCCGGAATAATAGTAATGATCATCGGGAACATATTAATCATTGGCCTGGAGGGTCTGATAGTAGCGATTCAATGCCTGAGACTTCAGTACTTTGAGATGTTCGGCAGATTTTTCTCGGGTGATGGCTACGAATTTAAACCAATCCGTATCTGCGGTAAAAATGAGGGCTGATTGTACAATCACCGGCTGATCCGCCTTGCAGTGCCGCCCGCGCGGCCCGGCGTTTGAAATTGCTAAGCTATTGTTTAAAGTTTGGAGGAATATATATGATTTATGTATTGGCAGTATCAATTTTTCTTGTTTTATGCACGACAGGTATTGGATTTGCCTGCATTAAGAAGGGGCTGAAAGGGAAGAACGCAAGAAAACTTGCGACAATAAACATCACTGCTCTTTTCGGGCTGCTTATTGCTGCGACCATTTTGCTTATGCCCGTAAATGCAGCGGCGGCTCCCGAAACAGTGCAGGCAAATGAAGATTCCGGTGGTTTGCGGTCCCTCGCGGCAGCGCTTTCAACCGGTCTTGCAACTATTGGAGCAGGCATAGCCGTGGCTTCAACCGGATCAGCGGCATTAGGCGCTATCAGCGAGGATTCGAAGCTGCTTGGTAAAACGCTTATTTTTGTAGGACTTGCGGAAGGTATAGCAATATACGGATTAATTGTGACAATTTTGATACTTAACGCTTGAGGTATACTGTACGGAACAGGAAAGAGTGAAACCGGTATGAAAATGTTTTTAATCAGCGATAATGTTGATACAAAAACCGGGATGAGGCTTGCCGGCATAGAAGGCGTTGTCGTGCATGAACCGGATGAGGTTAAACATGCTCTTAAATCGGCCATGAATGATCCCGAAATCGGGATAGTGCTTATAACCGAGAAACTTGCGGAGCTTATTTCAGATGAAATTTATAAGTTAAAGATAACTTACCGGATTCCGCTGATTGTTGAAATTCCGGACAGGCATGGTTCAAAGAAGGCTGAAGACTTTATTACCCGTTATGTCCGCGATGCAATCGGATTGAAAATTTGATGCCGCAAAACAGCCAAAAAAAGAATTTATGGGGTAATAGTATGAATATCGATATGATAAATAAAAAACTTGAAAGCTTTGAAAAGTCAGCAATTAAAGATGCAGCCCGCAAAGCGGCCATATTCACCGGCAGGGAAAAAACCGGGAACCGGAAGTTTGCCGAAAAGCAGGAGATTGCTTCTCTCGAAGAAGCATACGGCAGAATACAACAGGCAATTAGAAAGATTGAAAAGGAAAGCGAAGAGGCATATTCGGAAAAACTGATTGAAGTAAAAAAGACCCTTTTCTCCAGAAGAAATGAGATTATTAATGCCGTATTCGATAATGTTGAAAAAAAGCTTGATTCTTACCGGAATTCCGATAAATATCCGGATACGCTGAAGACTTTTATTAAATCCGGTGCTGAAAAAACAGGCAGCGGTACAATACGGATAATTACGGACGAACAGGATATCGAAAAGGCTGCTGTTATTACTGAACAACTAAAAATAAAGGCTGAAATCGAAAAAAGCGAAAAACCGCTTAACGGAGGCTGTATTGTAGAAAATCCCAACACCGGGATGTCTGCCGATTATTCTTTTAAAAGCAGGCTTGAGCGTCAAAGAGAGGAATTTTTGCGTCATTCCGGGATGATGATTGATATTTGATTCATCCGTTTGCTTTTTATGACGCAGCAACCTGTTCATAATTTCAGGTAAAATAATG
>DATCLI010000042.1:0-4803 GCA_036563955.1 Clostridia bacterium
ATGTATTTATTCAAAGCCAAAAAGAGGAGCAAATGATTACATTAATGTCCGTTTTCACATATGGTTTTATTGTTCTTATAACCGCGATATGCATTGCAAACATTTTAAACACAATAACAACCAGTATTACTCTTCGGAAAAGGGAATTTGCCATGCTTAAGTCGGTTGGCATAACACCGCAGGGTTTTAATAAAATGATAAACTATGAAAGTATGTTTTATGGGCTGAAGGCGGTACTTTTCGGTATTCCGGTAAGTTTTGCCGTAATGTACGTCATGTATTTAGTGCTTAATATAAAGTTTGGTTTCATTTTTTCTCTGCCCTGGATTGATATATGTATAGCCGTTATTGCCGTTTTCGTAATTGTCGGCATATCAATGCTGTATTCCGGCGCAAAGATTAAGAAAGAAAACATCATTGATGTTTTAAAGCAGGAAATAATTTAAACCTGACCCTCGTTAATAACTGGCTCCCTTTAGTAACATTATGTGCTTTTTTAACATAACTTGTACTATAAGCATGAAAAAGGAGGGTTGGCATTGAATTACAGAAGTGCATCAACAGGCTGCAAAAATACTTATTTTCCGGTGAGCCCGTTTGAAAATAAAAAGGCGGATCGTCTGCCCGATAATATTATGCAAACTCATACTCATGAATTTACCGCTTCAACAGAGCTTGCATTAAAAGACGACCTGAGACATAATCACAGGTTTGCAGGAGTGACAAGTGAAGCCATTCCTGCAGGCAGGAGCCATATTCACAGGATAAAGGTTAATACAACATTTGACCTGAACCATTTTCATGAACTGATAGTTAAGACTGATCCCGCAGAAACAATTAACTCTTGTAACCGCAGAAAAGGACAGGTTCATATACACTGCGTGGAAGGTGAAACAACAGTAAACGGCGCGGTTCCCCACGATCATGACTTTCAATTTGTAACGCTGACCGCACCGAATCCTCCAAGCCGGTAATCTCATGAATTCCTTTACTAAACACCCTGTTATTAAAAGGGTGTTTTTTATACATTTTTTATTTTATTTCAGGAACCCACGCGAGACCCACAAAATGTACTGTTATATTGCCGCTTACAGCCCTGATATCCACGTTCTCGAGCTTTTCTTCCAGCATATTATAATCTGCAGATACCTTTTCCAACTGCTGCTCAAGCTCCATTTGCAGTTCCTGAATTTGTGCCTCAATCGCCTGAAGCGTTTCGACAGCGCCGCTGATTTCCTGACCGCTTTTGAACGCCTTTGAAGTGCTTCTGACAGCAGTTCCAAAACGGGAGACCGAAGTCGCGTTGATTTTGCGTCCAAGAAGCGCTCCCAGCAATGCTGTTCCTGCTGAAACTGCCGCTTCCACTTTTCTTTGGGCTGCCATCGCATTTTGCCTCTCTACATCCTGTTTCGCCCGCCTGTGCCTTTCTTCGAGCGTGTCAAATCTCGACGCGTACTTTTTCCGGATTGCCTCCAAAGCTTCATCACGCCGCTCATGAGCCAAATGCTGTATGCGTATGCGGAAATCACGCTCATCCTCTCCCGGTTCGGAAACAATTTTTAACGTAGGACTGTAAAAAAGCTTAAGACTTAAATTGGTTCGAATAAACTGGTTTAAAAGTCTCTTCCAATTCTCATAGCTGCCTGCGTTTGAAGCTGCGTCAGGAATATTGGCATAGTGTGCTCCTTCCGCGGGACCGGAATCGAGGTTACGCAGATTAATTTCCATTTGCTCCGCTTCGTTCCAATCCAGAGGAACCGGTCCTTCGTGAAGCGGTGCAAGCAGTGTATAATTTTTAGTTACCGCCACACCGAGTTTAGCATTGCTGTAAAGCACATCGGCTGCGCCGATAACTGACGGAACATATACAAAGTTTTTCGGGTCGATGCCTGCCGCCGCCGGAAGAAACACTTGTTTTATCTGCGGCGGAAGCACGGGAGACGCCGGTTTTAAAGAATCTGTCCGGCTCTTGTCAAAGACCGCGGGTTTTTGTTTCTCGGATATATTGTCGTAAGGAGCCTGAACTTCCTCATTAACGGTTCTCGCCGCTGTCAAAGACATTATCTGTTCCCTTGTGAGCGGTCCGGACAAATACGAAAGAACCCACCTCGTAGTAAAAATTACGGGTTCATCTTCATGAACGCTGTGCAGGTAAAATAAGCGCCGGCCAAGCCCTGCCAAAATCTGCTCGGTTCGATTACTGTCAAATTTCCCTGCTGTCGCTGCTCCTTCCAAACCTGCAAGTACCCTTTCCTTGTCACGTTCTGTCTGAAGGCGTCCGATAAACCAGGTTCCCGCATTTGAAAGGGCTTTGTAATCAAGGTCGCCGGGGTTTTGAGTTGAAAGAACCAAACCCAGCCCGTATGCGCGTGCCTGTTTGAGAAGCGTTAAAAGCGGAGCTTTTGAAGGCGGGTTTGCGATCGGAGGAAGGTATCCGAACAGTTCGTCCATGTACAGTATGGCTCTAAGGCTGCCTGTGCCCGGTTGGCTGCGCATCCATGACAATATTTCATTCAGCAGCATTGTTACAAAAAACATACGTTCATTTTCCGAGAGGTGTGTTATGGAGAAAATTGAAATACTCGGTCTGCCGTTCTGGTCATACAAAAAATGGTTAATATCCATCGGTTCGCCCTCAAGCCAGGCTTTAAATCCGGGCGAAGCCAAAAGGCTGTTAAGCATCATTGCAAGCGAGAATCTATCTTTAGATGGATAGAAGCTGTCCACGTCCATAACCCCTATTTTTTCCATAGGAGGTTTTTGTATAGCTGAAATAAGACCCGGAAGGTCAAGATTCTGCCCCATACTCCAGGTATGCTCAAATATATTTGATATCAGAATATACTCCCTGCTTGTAAAAGGATCGGCATTAAACCCAAGCAGAGTAAGCAGACTGTTTGTTGTAATACCCACTCTGTCCCGGTAAGCGTCTTTATCGTTTATTATTTCCCGGGGCGGGGCATTAAAAGATCGCAAAAGAGATACCCCAAGGCCCGCGGAGCCTCCCGGAGTATAGATTCTTACATCGGCCGCACTGCGAAGCCTCTCTATTCGCTTTTCATCCTGCCCCCATTCGGAAAGGCCTTTACGCCATAATTCCGCCTGCATGTTTGCAAATTCTTCAGCCGACATTCCCTTATTGGCAGCTTCGTGAACATTTATCCAGGGCAGAAAGTCTTCTCCGCGCAGCTGCGGGAAAGTCAAAGCAAGGTTTCCCAAATCTCCTTTCGGATCGATGGCTATTACCGGAATATTGTCTATGGCGGCTTCTTCGATAATCCCAATGCCAAGGCCGGTTTTCCCGCTGCCTGTCATCCCTATGATCACCGCGTGTGTGGTCAAATCCTTGGATTTGTATAGCACAAGTTCATCCTTGAGCCGTTTTTCTTCCAAATCGTACTCTTTTCCTAAATAAAAAACTCCAAGTTTCTCAAAATCCTGCATGTTTTTCCCTCCACGCGCTATTTATTATTTTTAATAATAACATTTTTTAATGAACCTTCCAACTATTTGTGTATCTTTTTTGCGTTTAACGTTAAAACTGCTTTAGCAATTTCAACAATTTTAGGCTTCATTTTGAAACCTTTTTGTATTATAATAGAAAAAAACGTGTAATATTCTTTAAAACATATATAATAAGGAAAAGGCTTATACTATGGTTCGTAATGCTTTGCTATGAAAAACCGGGCTTATGCTCCGCGCCTTTCCCGCATATCCTGGTCAGCTGAGCCGAACCGGCGTATAAATGCCGTTAGAGAAAAAAAGGAAAAAGGGAACAAAGGTGAAAATATGAAGAAAGCAAGAGGTAAATCATTAAAAGCAAAAAAATATGTTTCTTTCATGATCGTACCCCATAATTCGGACAAGATAATAAAATGGAAAATCGCGAATGTTTACTCCAAACTTTTCATACTGTTTGCTCTATTTATGGTTATTGTTTTAGCTTTTTCCGGTTACCTTGCCGTTACCATACGTGAAAACAAAGAGTTAAAAAAAGCACAGGAAGAATTATATACTTTCATATCCGAACAAAGAAATATGGTTGAAAAAAACTTGTCTGTCATATCAGATATTGAGAATCTGGACAACGTCACGAAAGATAAAATATATGAATTTGCACTTGAGGTAAAAAGCCTTACACAAAACTATATTGAAAAGGAGACAAAAACTCTTACCGTAAGCCGTTCATCTGCATTGTCCAATCCTAACGTTTCATTTGTAGGAAAAATCGCCGAATTAAAAGCTATATTGAATTTTCTGGAACAATCCGATATTAAAGAAGACGAACTGTTTTCCGATCTTTCGGAAATAAGGGAGGATTTAAAGGATTATCTGAACCACCTGCCCATTATTTGGCCGACTGAAGGAGTAATAGAATCGGGCTATGGAAATCGGCTCCATCCTATTTACGGGAAATTTATGGAGCATACGGGCGTGGATATTGGTGGTAAAGCCGGAAATCCTATTTATTCGGCGGCAGCCGGGACGGTTATCGCGGCCGGAAAAAACGGCGGCTACGGTTATTGTGTCGATATAGATCACGGAAATGGCCTCGTAACAAGATATGGACACTGCTCAAAAATAATGGTAAGGAAATGGCAGAAAGTTAAAGCGGGAGAAGAGATTGCAAAGGTAGGAAGCACGGGCACCACAACCGGTCCGCACCTGCATTTTGAAATCAGGCTGTATGACAGGCCAATAGATCCTTCCGTGTTTATAGGTAATAAGCCTTAACACATGGAGGATAAGCAATAATTATGCCAGTATTTCAAGGAGGTACTAAGATGTTGAAAAAACGAAACT
>DATCLI010000043.1:0-3569 GCA_036563955.1 Clostridia bacterium
GAACTGAAGGATATGAATTCCGGAGAAACAAGAATGATTAATATAGATACTCTGCAGGACAGATTGAAAAAAATTAAGCAGGTAAATTCATAATGGAGAAGGAGAGATAATATATGGCTGAGAACATAAAAGGAATGAAAAGAACCCATCGCTGCGCCGAGGTTACTGCGGAAGATGTCGGCAAGGAAATCGTTGTGATGGGCTGGGCGCATAAAAGAAGGGATCTCGGCGGGGTTATTTTTATCGACTTAAGGGACAGAAGCGGTGTTTTACAGGTCGTTTTCAATGTTGAAACCGACAGTGCGCTGCACGCTAAGGCAGAACAAATTCGAAGCGAATATGTCCTTGCGATAAGGGGTGTTTTGGTAAACCGTTCCGAAGATACGATAAATCTCGCTATAAAAACCGGAAAATGGGAGCTTGTCGCGAAAGAACTCAGGATTTTAAGCAAAGCCGCAACACCTCCGGTGCTTATAGAAGAGAACATTGAAACAAATGAAGCGGTAAGACTGAAATACAGATTTCTTGACCTGCGCCGTCCCGATATGCAAAAAAACCTCATGCTCCGGCATAAGGTAACGAAGATAACGAGGGATTATTTTGATGAACAGGGTTTTCTCGAGATAGAAACACCGATGCTTATGAAAAGCACGCCGGAAGGAGCCAGGGATTATCTTGTGCCGAGCCGTGTGCACCCCGGTAAATTTTATGCGCTGCCTCAGTCCCCTCAGCTTTTCAAGCAAATCCTCATGGTTTCCGGTTTCGACCGGTACATCCAGATTGCGAGATGTTTCAGGGATGAGGATTTGCGTTCCGACAGGCAGCCGGAATTTACGCAGATAGATCTTGAAATGTCATTTGTAGACGTTGATGATGTGATTGCTGTAAATGAGGGTTTCCTGAAGCGTTTATTCGATGAGGCGCTGGGAATAAAGCTCGATACGCCGTTCGTGCGCCTGACATATAAGGAAGCTATGGACAGGTTTGGCTCCGATAAGCCGGATACGCGGTTCGGCCTTGAGATTGTAAATCTTTCGGATATTGTCAGGAATTCGGGCTTCAAAGTTTTTTCCGATGCTGCAGCTAAGGGCGGAAGCGTGAGGGCAATCAATGCCAAAGGCTGCGGCGCAAAATTTGCGCGCAGGGAAATAGATACGCTTGTAGAATTTGCAAAATCATATGGAGCAAAGGGAATGGCCTGGATTGCCGTAGAAGAAGACGGCTTGAAATCGGCAATAACCAAATTTATGAGTGAAGATGAGATTAATCAGATTATAAAGCGCATGGATGCGGAGCCGGGAGATCTTATCTGCTTCATAGCGGACACCGATGAAGTAGTATTTGACACCTTAGGCCATTTGCGTTTGGAAATAGCCGCTAAATTGAATTTAATAGACGACAGCAAGATTAACCTGCTTTGGGTAACCGAATTCCCGCTGCTGGAATATGATACCGAAGAAAAAAGGTGGGTTGCAAAACATCACCCGTTTACTTCACCGATGGATGAGGATGTCGGTTTATTGGATTCGGATCCCGGAAAGGTGCGGGCCAAGGCTTATGACATAGTGCTTAACGGTGTGGAAATCGGCGGCGGTAGTATAAGGATACATGATCAGGATCTTCAGAAAAAAATGTTTTCAATTATAGGCATTCCTGAGGAAGAAGCCCAGAAACGGTTCGGTTTTTTGCTCGAAGCGTTTAAATACGGGACTCCTCCGCACGGCGGTTTGGCTTTCGGCCTTGACAGGCTTGTAATGCTGATGGCAAAAAAGGGTTCGATCAGGGATGTAATCGCGTTCCCGAAAGTCCAGAACGCTTCCTGCCTGATGACCGGAGCGCCTGACAGTGTTGAGGTTAAGCAGTTGAGGGAACTGCACATACGAACGCTGGAGGCAGACTGATGATCAAAAGTCCGGCCGCAAGAGAAATAATACGCTGGCTGGCGCAAATTGCGCCGGCCGTTATAATTACTGTTTTTATAATAACTTACATAGGACAGTTTACTATCGTCAAAGGCAATTCGATGCTTCCGACTTTTAAAAATAACACGATCCTTCTTATTGAGAAACTGACCAAAAGGTTTGGAACACTGAAAAACGGGGATATAGTCGTAATAAAAATTCCGGAATACCTTGACGATAAAAAAACATATGCGATAAAAAGAATTATTGCAACACAGGGTCAGCATATTCTGATAAAAGACGGATACGTATATATTAACGGAAACAGGCTTAATGAAGGCTACACAGGCGGAATTGAGATAGGCCCGGTATCAAGCCTTCATAACGATCTGACGGTTCCCGAGGGCTATATTTATGTTCTTGGGGATAACCGTCTGCCCGGTGAAAGCAAGGACAGCAGAATATTTGGCCCCATTGCGGCCAGCAGGGTTGAAGGCAGGGTTGTATTCAGGTTGTTTCCGTTCAGTGAACTGGGCATAATCAATTAGCCGGTTCAAAGCATTTTCACATAAAGGCTTAAGCCAGTTCAAGAAGTCCTGTATACAGTTGATAATATCTGCCGCCTTGTCTTATAAGATCGTCATGGTCGCCGCGTTCAATAATTGAACCGTTTTCAAGGACAATTATCGCATTCGAATTGCGTACTGTTGACAGCCGGTGCGCTATTACAAATACAGTTCTTCCTTCCATGAGTTTGTCCATACCCTTTTCAATCAAAGCCTCTGTTCGCGTGTCTATCGAACTCGTAGCCTCGTCGAGAATAAGGACCGGAGGATCGGCTACTGCTGCGCGGGCTATGGCAAGCAGTTGTCTCTGCCCCTGGCTTAAATTCATGCCGTCCGCAGTAAGAAGCGTATCATAGCCCTGCGGCAGGTGTCTTATGAATGAATCGGCATTGGCCAGTTTAGCGGCTTCAATTACTTCTTCGTCCGTTGCGTCGAGCCTTCCGTAACGTATATTCTCCATTACCGTACCGGTAAACAGATGAGTATCCTGAAGTACCATCGACAGTGAGCGGCGCAGATCCTGCTTTTTAATATTATTTATAGGGATGCCGTCGTACAGTATTGCACCGTCGGGCACATCATAAAAACGGTTTATCAGGTTTGTCACTGTTGTTTTTCCCGCACCCGTGGATCCTACAAACGCTATTTTCTGACCCGGCTTCGCATACAGCGTTATCCCGGACAGCACCGTCTTGTTCTTTTCATATCCGAAAATAACATTATTGAACCTTATATCGCCTTTTACCTCTTTATATTCTGCACTGCCGTCGCCTTTAGGGATTTTCCACGCCCAAAGCCCCGTCCGCTTCGCAGATTCGCGTATTTCACCGTTTTTGTCTTTTTCCGCGTTTACAAGTGTTATAAAACCTTCGTCTGCTTCCGGTTCCTGATCCAGCATGTCGAATATGCGCTCGGCGCCGGCCAAAGCCATGAGTATCGAGTTAAACTGCTCGCTCATCATTGTGATGGGCTGGGAAAACGATCTCGTATACTGCAGGAACGATGCAAGAGAACCAATATCAAGCCCCATCGTGATCGACATTACTGCGCCCGCTATTGCGGTGATCGAATAATGTACATATGACAGGTTTCCCATAATGGG
>DATCLI010000044.1:0-2354 GCA_036563955.1 Clostridia bacterium
CCTTTTCCTTCCCCGTTTTCAAAAATTATATAGTCTGTAAACGTACGTTTATGGATTTCGACATATATGGTTCTCCGGGCCGAACCGTCCGCCGTCCAGCCCGTGGATTTTACTCCAACCACGGGGTTGTCTATCGCAGGAGGCGTTACTTCAATTTTGAAATACCCGATAAGCTTATTACCGCTTTTATACGCAGTTTTTTCATATGCTTTCGTATACCCTGCCCATTCCTCGTTTTCGGCAGCATCATACGTGGATTCAATCTTAAAACCCTCATCCGCATTTTCGCCGAACCTGTAAAAGTAAGTATCATTGTTTAAAAGCCACAGGTATTTGTTATAACCCGCCTCGGCAATATGCAGCGCCTGTTCCGAGGAATTAAGGCTGTAAACGGTTTTGGAATCATAATTTATTACCGTTACAATGGTAATGCATAAAAGAAACATTATTGCGATCAATACAAGCACCATCGGAAGTGCGATTCCCTTTTGATCCTTTAGCTTAACCATTTAACTCCCCTTTCGTTAAGGCTATTTCGGAAAACCCTTTGAGCGGGATGTCAGGGTCTTCACGGCTGCAATCGGCTTATCCAGCGGCTTATCCATGTCGTTTCCTATAAGGGTTATTCTAATCTCCCTGCGGTCGTTTTCCGCCAAACCCGTTATATCTTCAAAACCGAACGTTACTTCCCTGTCATTTCCGCCGTCTTTTATCCTGGTTTTTTCTACAGCCCCAGTCATAATGGTTTCCCAATTGTCAATTGTTCCATATGGCGGGTTTGCCGCCGGCGGCGGGACGGCGGTTTCGCATTCTTTCCATCCCCGCCGCAGTATACCGCTGTCAGGGATGAATTGATATGCGACTCTTATGTATTTTTCTTCTTTTATATCATACATGTATATATCAAGCTCGTTTGAAGAGACTACCCTCACGGAGTGCGTGTCTTTGTTCGGCTTAGATGCTGAACGTATATCACGGTCCATTTGCGCAAAAACCATGTTGATCTGATGATTGACAAATGAACGCGCATCGTTTTTGTTATAGCCCGACTGAATGAAAAAGTAAAAGGTAAAAATGCCCGCGATAACAATTCCTAAAAGCGCCAGTACTATTATTAATTCTATAATTGTAAACCCTTTTTCGCTGATGCAGGTAATCCGTCTCTTCATTAATCCACCGGCCCTTTCTCTATAATGCGTAGCCAGTTTAATACGGGAGACAGTGATTGATCTTCCGCAGTGAATACTTCTTTAATCCAGAGGTATTTGTTTTCAAAATTCCCAAGATACCCGATATCTGGAATAATATCGCCGTTACCGGCCTTTTTGAAACCTGCTACCGGGATTTTATTCTTTCCTTCGGTGACAGCGGTCCATATCTCAAAAGACGTTCCTTCAGGCACATTGGCATCCCATTCGATATACAGGTACTTGTCCGTCTTGTGCTCGGCTAAGGAAATAGGCAGGCTCAGCCGCTCGCCGTGTTCCCTTCTTTGCCCGGTTTTTTGAATAAATTCTATTTCATATAGCCTTATGCCCTGGCTTTTATTGCCGTGTTCCGATGTTATATACAGTTCGAAGTATTTGCATTCCGCGGGAGGGTCAATTAACACCAAATAACTGTATTGATCATCTGGAAATTGTCCTTTGTATACTGTTTCCCAATTACTGCCGTCAATTGAAACACGGATCTCAAAGTCTTTCGGTTTATGGTTCGGAGTGGTGTCAGGATTATTCTGATTATGTGACAGGTAAAACCTTATGGCGGTCAGCATAACAGGAGTATCAAACTCGCAGCGGACCCACTGCGGCTGTTTATCCGGTGAAACACGGGAATCCCATCGTTTTTTATCCCCGTCAAAAAGATTATCCGGAATACTGCTGCCGCTGTATGAGCTTGATTGAGGATTTATAATCAAATCCGGATCTAAAACCATGCTGTAATAATCGAGCTCGAGCGTATCGTGATCCGTCGCAATAAGGTTCTCCATTTCGGTATTTTTTTCAAAATCTTCTTTTGTTTTCTCCTCGTAGTAATAAGCAGGTTCCATCGGGATTGTAACGGTAAGCGCCGTTCCGGTTTCCTCAAACTCCCCATTCCAGAGATCGTTTTTATCCGTCAGGAAGGCATCCCTGTTTACCGAAAGGTCATAGTCTTTATATCCTGAAACGCCTGTTATCCGTATGTTATATGCCCCCTTAGGCCACAAATCGCCTGAAAAAGACGCCGGCAGGCATTCTTCTTCAAAATCATCGGCCGTGAATTCTTTTTCGTTGTAAACCGTATAGGTCTGACCTTCGAGAAAAAGCGTGAGGGTGGCTTTTCCATTCCCGGCTATAACAGTGTTTTCATAT
>DATCLI010000045.1:0-3051 GCA_036563955.1 Clostridia bacterium
ATTAAAAGGTACGGAGCACGATTTTGCTTACAGGTCAAGCCGAATACAGAAAAAAAGGCTCATTGTGCTTGAAGTGAAAATGAGGCTTCAAAGGGGAGATATTAACGAAATAAAAGAAAAAATGAGGTATTTTAATACGTGCCGCAAGGAGAAACAACCGCTCGATCTGCCGAGTGCCGGAAGCGTGTTTAAAAGGCCGCGGGGGTTTTTTGCCGGTAAGCTTATTGAGGATGCAGGTCTTAAGGGATACCGCATAGGCGGCGCGAAGATATCCGAAAAACACTGCGGTTTTATTGTAAATACCGGAAATGCTACAGCAAGAGATGTTATACAATTGATAGAATATGTAAAGGAACGTGTTTTCCAAAATTCGGGCGTAATGCTGGAACATGAAGTAAAAATACTTGGGGGATAAGACCATGCAGTTTTTAATCATTACCGGAATGTCAGGCGCAGGAAAAAGCCTGTGTGTTAAATATTTTGAAGATATAGGTTATTTCTGCGTGGACAACCTGCCTCCTTCGCTGATTCCGAAATTTGCTGAAATCTGCCTGCAAGGCAGGAATAAAATGGAGAAAATCGCTCTGATAATGGATATCAGGGGCGGTTCAATGTTTCTTGATCTTTTTCCGGCCCTGGAATCGCTCGCCGCATACGGGATATCGTATAAAATACTATTCCTTGACGCCCAGGATAATATTCTCGTAAAAAGGTTCAAGGAAACACGAAGAATGCATCCGCTTTCCCCGGAAGGGCGTATAAACGACGGAATTGCCGAAGAAAGAAAGATCCTTCAGCCCGTAAAAGAAAAAGCGCATTATATAATAGACACATCAAATCTGACGCCGCGGCAGCTAAAGCAGGAAATACTGGATCTGTTTGTGGAAGGGAAACCTTTTACAAGCCTTATTATCAGCGTGATATCGTTCGGATTTAAATACGGGCTTCCTATAGACTGCGACCTTGTGTTCGACGTTCGTTTTATTCCAAATCCGTATTATATTGATTCATTGAAAATGCTTACCGGAAATGATCAGGAAGTAAGCGATTATGTATTGGGTTTTCATGAAAGCCGCGCATTTTTATCCAAATTAGTGGACATGCTCGACTATTTGATACCGTATTATGTAAAGGAAGGCAAAAACCAGCTGGTAATCGGTATCGGCTGCACAGGAGGCAAGCATCGTTCGGTCGCTATTGCAAACAGGCTGTTTGATATATTAAAGTCAAAAAACAGCAGTGTCATATTGGAACACAGGGATATGGAAAAGGATAACAGGAGATATAAAAATGAAGCCTTTTAGGTTGCTTTCGGCAACATATAAATACAGGAAGTGGCTTTCAAGCGGGTTATTCGGATTGCTGCTTATTTTTACCGGTATTGCGGTATTTGTTTACGGTACGCGGATCGAAACCGTGAAACTTATCGCTGCGCTGCTGCTTAACGGAGCAGGTATTGTTCTTTGCTTCAACTGTTTCAGAAAAATTATCCTCGCGCTTCTTCAGCTTACAAAAAACGGTCAGATGCCGCTGTCAACGAACATGCTCGATATAGGTAAAAACATATACCGCCGTTCGCAGCTGAGAGAAGGCCCGCAAATTGCGGTTATCGGCGGCGGTACGGGCATATCTACGATGCTCAGAGGGCTCAAAATGCATACTTCAAACCTGTCGGCTATAATAACGGTGGCCGATGACGGCGGATCTTCGGGCATGCTTAGGAGGAACCTCGGGATGCTTCCTCCCGGAGACATACGGAACTGTCTACTTGCGCTCGCCGAAACGGAACCGCAAATGGAAAAACTGCTGCAGTACCGGTTTAAGGACGGAAACCTGAAAGGACAGTCTTTTGGAAACCTTTTTCTTGCCGCGATGAGCGGAATCAGTGAAAACTTTGAAACCGCCGTGAAGAATATGAGCGATGTTCTCGCAGTGACGGGAACTGTTTTGCCCGTAACCAGCGAAAACATAAACTTAATAGCCGAACTCGAAGACAGCACAATAATAAAGGGTGAATCGCGCATAGGCGAGCATCATTTATTCCATCCCGGACGTATAAAAAGAGTATATTTGGATAAAACAAATGTGAGCCCCTTAGAGAGCGCCTTAGCGGCAATTGATAACGCCGCGGTGATAATCATTGGGCCCGGGAGCTTGTATACGAGCATTATTCCGAACCTTCTCGTGGATAAAGTAGTTGAAACTATCGTTAAATCAAAAGCGATAAAAATATATGTTGCTAATATCATGACTCAGCCAGGCGAAACCGAAGGTTATACCGTTTGCGATCATATAGAGGCAATATGCAGGCACGCGAATGACGAAAGGCTTTTCGAGTACTGTATAGTCAACACGGGGAGAATACCCGATTCGGTTTATAAGCGTTATGAAGCCGAGGGCGCCGAGACGGTCAGGGTGGACGCGGCAAGAATTAAAAAGCTTGGCATAAAGCTTGTCGAAAGGGATTTGATTCAACTCAAGGATGGTCTTTATATCCGCCATGATCCTGCCAAACTGGCGGATGCGGTTATGAGTATTTGCAATAATATCGGACGTATCGGTAGGTAATTTTACGATGTATTTTGGCAAGTCATATTGGAAGACACAGGAACAGGGAATCCAGAAAGAATGGCTGCTGACTAACGGTATAGGAGGCTTTTCAAGCGGTACGATAATCGGCATGAATGCAAGGCGTTATCACGGCCTTCTTGTTGCTTCACTCGTTCCGCCTGTAGACAGATGTTTGATTTTATCCCAGATAAGCGAGCGAATTGAACTGGACGGCGGGGAGTATTTTCTCCACTCTTTCAGAACGCATGATTTTGCAGGGCACGGCGAATATTACCTTGAGGCTTTTCATTTTAATAACGGTTTGCCCGAGTTTCACTACCGCATCGGTTCTATGAAAATAAAAAAAAGAATATGCCTCAGGTACGGGATGAACCAGGCAGTCGTTGTTTACAACATATCGAACCCAAGAAGAAAAGGAACAATCCAGCTTTCGCCTCTTGTTAATTTCAGGAACCACCACTACCTTTCTTTTCATCAGTA
>DATCLI010000046.1:0-6968 GCA_036563955.1 Clostridia bacterium
GCTGTACTCATAGCGGTTTGCGAGCATATCAATTCCGGGAAGATCGAAACTCCGGTATGCCCGCATTGCTTCGCCGAGTGCCCTGGTCTGCGATTCCAATGTTTCTTCGGCCATCATATGCCCTGTAAGCATAATATTGTGCTCCCGGCACCATTTCCCGAGCGTATCCGCAAAAGACACTGCGAACAATTCCGCAGCATGCTCATGGTACCAGTACCTGATTTGTGAGATTTTGCCCCCTTCAGGCTCCCAGAATATTTCAGGCAGTTTATCAAGAAAGCTGCATTTAAACCTCTTTTTAAAAGATTCTTCAAACGAATCGGTGTATGGGATCCCCGCTTCCTGCCTGCTGTACGGATCTTTAAGGCTCTGTTTCATTACAAACTGGGGCTCGTCTGTAAAAATAGCCGGTACTGACTTTGAAAACTCTTCCCCTAAAACCTCATAGTACCTTTCATGGGTGACTTCGATAAACTTCTTTACTGCCTCTTTATTAAGCGTGTCAACATAAGCCTCGTTGTTAAACCACGGCAAATCCTTCGATACAACACGGTACGCGTACCAGGTATTCTTCCCGGTTTCATCATTATCAAGCCTTCTGTATGAATGAAGATATCCGTCTTTTATATCAACCTCATATTTTGCGATTAAAGAAAGGGTTCCGTCGATTCCAAGCCTGTTTTCCTGCGGAATTCCGCGTTCATAATAGCCGTTTTCGTGAAAATAAGGCGAAAAGAGAAGATACCGGCTCCTGAAGTTATGGTTCTTTGTCACGAAACCTCCCCCAAACCCGGAGGGCCATTTATCCTCATCATAAAGCCAGGTCAGCATATTCATTTCTTTAGCTTTTATATTGCATCTTCTAACATAGTCCATGAATTCGTCGCTTAAGTAGGGGGTATCGAGGCCTATTCTTGAATGGATGTGAAACCCGCCCATGCCCATTTCCCTGAAAACCTCTATTTGCTCTTCCATGTCTTCCCACCGAAGTTTCTTGTTCCATGCCCAGAAAGGGGTACACCGGTATTCCGATGTGGGGTTTTCAAACAGGGACTCGTTAAATTTTTCGATTTTTTTCTTATAAAGCACCGCCAACCCTCCTGAAAGAAAGAGTATCAACAATATAAATTGCTGAAAAAAATTCATCTTTCATCAATGTTTGGTAACGAATTGATTGAGTTTTCTCCATTCTCTTGGTGAAATTCCAAAGGCATTTTTAAAAGCCCTTGAAAAATTCAACTGGTTCTCATAACCCACATGCAGGGCGATATCGCCTACTGGGATATCGGTATTCTTTAATAAGTCACATGCCTTATTCATTCTGTATTTTATCAGAAACTCCTGCGGTGTAACAAGTACGGTATCCTTAAATATTTTTCCGAAGTAGCACCTGTTTAAGCCGCACCAGTTAGCAATATCATTAACGCTTATATCCTTGTCGTAATTTTTTTCAATATAGTTGATGGCTTCCCTTGTATAGAACTCTGCCAGGCTGCCGAATTTAGAAGGATTTTTCTTCGATGACGTTTCTATAAGAATATCCAAAATATAGTATAATGTACCGATAAGTTTCAGCGGCGATTCATCATGGTATTCAATAAGGTTATGCATATATGTACTTAACAAATTGTTATCAGCGTTTGATGCAGGCGTATATATCGGCGATTTAAGGGTGAGGTTTGCTTCCAAAAGGAAGGTGGAGGCTTTCAAACCATCAAATTCAACCCAGATATATCTCCAGGGGTCATCTTTATCGGCACAATACAATGTAACGCTGTTCGGGCAAATAAGGAATGCCTGTCCCGGACCTAAATCGTATTTCTCTCCGTTAATAAGCGAAAACGTGCCTTTGCCGGAAACAATGTAATGCAGCAAATAATGATTGTGCATTGCCGGCCCGCAGGACAACATGGGTTCGCACTGCTCCATGCCGAATTGATATATTGTCAGATCGACAAAGTTAAAGTTTGGAAATACATAAGTTAGATTATTATTCATCAGTACCACCTCGATGTAAAGGATGCATTAAATGAATTCATTTACTTAATTATATATCAAGATGTTAGATAATTGCAGCAAAATGAAAGATTTATTGAAAAGTGAAATAAAGAAGCTTCATTATGATATTAACATAAAAACGTACATGTGTTATATTGTTAATCGTAATAAGTAATCATTAAGCTAAGGTAATGAAGATGATGCTGTGATTATTTTTGAACACGTCTTAATCTCTATTTGCAAATAGAAAAAATTAAGATCGGATGCTTGCACCATTGAAAAAGGAGGAGAATAAGGAATGAAAAAGAAGCAACTTCTTTCAATTGTTGTTATGTTTATGTTGGCTGTCAGTTTGATGCTGACATCATGTACCCAAGGCACGGACAGCAAAGCAGCGGGCGGAGACAACAAGCCGGAAGCGGCAACAACCCCAAGCCCAAGCAATAGTGCTGAAGAACAAAAACCGACAGATATATCAGGCAGTGTTTTAATATGGGATTGGAATAAAGATCCGCAAATTAAGTACGCTGAAAAATTTAACGAAGTATATCCTAACGTAACGATAAATGTGCAGGATGTCGCATGGGCTGATTATATGACAAAACTCCAGACAAGCTATGTAGCGGGTATGGAGCTGCCTGACATTCTTCTTGGAGAAATAGCATGGCGCGGACTGCTTTTTGAGATGGGAATATGTGAAAACCTTGAAGCAGGGCCATATAATTTGGACAAAAGCAAGATGGTAAGCTCATCGATACCGCTGCTTACGGATCCGAACGGGAATATAGCAGGTGTTGAGATGCAGGTTACTCCGGCAGGGTTTGCTTATAAGAGGGATGTTGCGAAAGAATACCTTGGAACGGACGATCCTGCCAAAGTCGGCGCTATGATAGCCGATTGGGATCTGTTTGAAAAAGTCGGAAAAGAAGTTCTTGCCAAGAGTAATGGTAAAGTAAAGATGATGGCTTCGCTCGGCGATGTCCTTCTTACAACGTTAAGCCAAAACGTAGTGGATTATGTTGATAATTCGACTGTCAACGTTACAAAGAAAGCGGCAGATCCGCTGAAAACCACAATAAAACTTCGTGATGCCGGAATCATCGGTACCGTTGAAATGTATTCTTCGGCATGGTATGCGGCATACGCTTCGGATGAATACCTGTTCTACGAAGCTGCATCATGGTGCCCTCCGTATGTTATCTCGGCAAACGATCCCGACGGAAGCGGAAATTGGGCGATCACAACGCCGCCTGAAGGATCATTTAATCTCGGAGGTACCTCTTTGAGTATTTATAAAAAGAGCGAGAATAAGGAAGCTGCATGGGCATTCCTGGAGTACATTTATTTCTCGGAAGAGGGCGGCTCAATTATGTATGAATTAACGGGCAATTACAGCTGCTATAAGCCTTATTACGAAAGCGCCAAATCGCCTTTTAATATTAAAGGGCCCTTTGATGACTTTTTCGGCGGTCAGAGCCTTGTAGAATTCTATATTAAAGAAGCGGCTCCCCATGCCAAAACCGCACCGCAGACAAAATACGATCCGATTATCGATTCCGTATTCCAGAAACTGACCCCGGTTCTGATGGAGGATTTAACAATTGACGCCGACAAGGCTTTGGAAATGTTTAAAGAAGAAGTGGCCTTGCAGGCACAGGAAGCCAAAGTTGAATAATCCGTAAAATAAGGGTTTCCAGCATTGTTTCAGGCGAGGCGGAAGATTTGGCGGCAGGTTGGCAAAGGCAGCTCAGAGACAGAAATCTTCCTGCCTCGTCTAACTATCAGGTATAATAATATTGCAGAAGTATCATATTCGGGACTTGTAATTCAGGAGGAGCATATGCGGAAGGGAATTGCAGTGAAAGGCATGAATAAAAGAAATACCCTGAAACAATCAATTTGGCCATATATTTTCTCGACGCCGTTTCTGGCTGCATATGCGCTGTTCCTGGTATTTCCGATGATATATTCATTTTACCTGAGTCTGTTTGACTGGAACGGCATAGTTGAGAAGACCTTTGTTGGATTTGGGAATTATATTAAGCTCTTTGCTAACGATAAGCTGTTTATTAAAGCTTTAACGAATACAGTGATAATTATGGGAATGTCTTTGCCTGCAACTTTATTCGGAGGTCTGGTAATAGCTTTCATGCTGTTCAATCTGAAAAGAGGCAGGAGGTTATTCCAGGTTGTTAATTTTCTTCCGTATATAACAACGCCGGTTGCGATTGGTTTCATATTTTCATATATATTTGACTGGAACAACGGTATACTGAACGGTATATTAACTTATACGGGTATACTGAAAGAGAACTATTTCTGGCTGCAGAATGCCTGGTCCGCCAGGTTAATTGTAGCGATAATGATTATATGGAGAAACTTCGGCTACTGTATGATGATATACCTTTCGGGAATGACTTCAATCTCCCAGGACGTTTTTGAAGCGGCTAAAATTGACGGCGTCAACAGGTTTCAAAGTTTTATTTACATTGCGGTTCCGCTTCTGAAGAGGATCACGATATTTTTATTAATAACAGCTCTGGTAGGCGGATTCCAAATGTTCGATGAGCCGGTCCAGCTTTATTCGGGGTGGTCCGCGGCATCGAAAAACATTGGCGGCCCGGAATATGCTGTCCTTACCGTCATATGGAAATTCTATGACAATTCTTTCGGAAGCAGCACAAGGCTTGGATATGGTGCTTCCATGGCGTATGTTCTGTTTATTGTAATCGCTGTTTTTTCGCTGATCAGCTATTACGTTACGACCGGAAAGGAGGCAAAATGATGAAAACAGGAAAAAGAAAAATAGAGTTCCGCTGGTCATATATATTTTTAACAATAATATCCTTTCTGGCGTTTTTCCCTTTTTATATGATGTTTGTAATGGGCACATATTACAGCGAGGATCTTTTTCGCGGGCTTCCTCTGCTGGTGAGCGATTACTTTTTTCAGAATCTTGAAACCGTGCTGAAAGGAAATTTCCTGAGATCCTACATGAACAGTATTATTGTATCGGTTGTTTCAGTATCTGCCAGCATTTTCACCAGTGTTACAATCGGGTATGCGATAGCAAAATATGATTTTAAACTTCGCGGTTTGTTTATGAACATTATATTGATCGGAATGATGATTCCTCCGCAGATAGCGATAATCGGATACGTTATTGAAATGAGAACGATGCGTTTGACAAATACGCTTGCCTCGGTAATCTGCTTATGGATTGCGAACTGTTTCAGCGCATTCTTTATGACTCAGTTCATTAAGGAATCCGTTCCCGATGAGATGATTGAAAGCGCATGGATCGACGGCTGTTCCGAGCCGAGAATCCTGGCCTCAATAGTTATCCCATGCATAAAGCCCGGTATTATATCAATAGCAACACTGGTTTTTCTGTGGTCATGGAACAATTATCTGTACCCCTTGATTACATTAAACAGGGAATCGGTTTATACACTGCCGTTAATGATAGCAAACATATCAATATCGTACCGTCATGATTACGGAGCACAGATGCTGGCCCTGTCCTTATCGACATTTCCCGTGCTTATCATTTTTTCACTCGGATCTAAATATTTCATTAAAGGAATAACCGCGGGAGCGGTTAAAGGCTGATGCAGAAGGAGAAACATAATGAAAGACCTGACAGTAATATGTACGGCTAAAAACACGGAATATAAGCTGAGCAGAATTTGCGCGGCTTTGAATAATATATCTGATTGCAATAAAACGATAAAAATAAATACAAAAAAAACATATCAAAGAATAATAGGATTTGGCGGCGCTTTTACGACCGCCGGAGCGATGGCGCTGGGCGAGATTCCTGAAACTCTGCGGGAGCAGGCGCTGGAAGCATATTTCCACCCGGAGCAGGGGATTGGTTATAACTTATGCAGGACTCATATGGGAAGCTGTGATTTTTGCACGGATATCTATTCATACAGTGAATACCCCGATGATATCCAGTTAACACGGTTTTCCGTGGAGTATGACGAAAAGTGGATTATTCCGATGATAAAAAAAGCGAAAAAAATCGCCGGGAGAAATATAATGTTGTATGCCAGCCCGTGGAGCCCGCCCTCATGGATGAAGTCAAACGGAAGCATGGTAAATGGCGGCAGGCTCCTTGAAAAATACTATTATTCCATGGCCATGTATTTCGTTAAATATATTGAGGCATACAAAAAACATGGCATTGATATATGGGGAATAACGACGCAGAATGAACCGGATGAAATACAGAAATGGCCTTCATGCTGCTATTCAGCACAGGAAGAAAAAAGACTCATAAAAGAGTTTCTTGTTCCGCTGTTTAAAGAAAACGGGATGGAACATATTAATGTTTTGATATGGGACAGCAATAAGGATAAAATGTACGAAAGATGCTGCGCTATTCTTGAAGATAAGAGTTTGCACGAGTACATAAAGGGAATTGCATTCCATTGGTACAGCGGGGATTTTTTTGATCAGCTCGATCTTGTACACAATAAATTCCCTGGGATGATGCTTATATCCAGTGAAAGCTGTGTTGCTTTCATGAACGGTTTTAACGATTGGACGATAGGAGAAAGGTACGGGCATGAAATAATCGGAGATATCAATCACTGGACCAATGGGTTTATTGACTGGAATATGTTCCTGAATGAGCACGGCGGCCCTAATATGGCGGGCAATTATTGTGCGGCGCCTATCCATGTTGACGCTAAAAACGGGCGGTTGATTTTTCTGAACTCATATTATTACATTGGACACTTCAGCAGATATTTTAAGCAGGATGCATTAAGGGTCGAGTGCCTGGTTTCTGATGCCGACCTGGAGGCATGTGCCGTAACAAACCCGGATGGGCAGGTTGCAGCGGTTATTATGAACAGAACGGATTCCCCGGCCTGCGTAATGGTTGACATTGACGGCGATAAATATGGGATTGGACTGCTGCCGCGCAGTATTATAACGATAATAAAGTAAGAACCGGG
>DATCLI010000047.1:0-3788 GCA_036563955.1 Clostridia bacterium
AGCTCCACAACAACTATTACTGCTGTTAAATATAATATGTTCAATATAAAAGCCCTGGAAATTTTCCATTTTTCAGGGGGGATACGAAAGTAACTGGTGTAAGCCAGTGAAATAAATAGTTTAGGTCAAAATTCAATTAGAATTTTTGACACTACGAATAAAATATAAGGGGGATTTTCGATGAAACATAAAACCTCGGTATTTTGGTTTGTCACGGGAAGCCAGCATTTATACGGCCCCGAAACATTGAAAATGGTTGATGAACATTCAAAAACCATAGCTGAAGAGCTTGACAAAAAAACATTTCCACACTGCAAAATCATGTTTAAGCCTGTACTGACAACACCCGAAGCTATCAGAAATCTAATTCTCGAAGCCAACTCTGATAATGAATGCGCCGGCCTGATCACATGGATGCACACATTTTCACCCGCGAAAATGTGGATTACAGGGCTTATTGACCTTAAAAAACCTCTCCTCCATCTGCATACACAGTATAATCGCGACATACCATGGGGTTCGATTGATATGGATTTCATGAACCTGAACCAGTCCGCTCACGGTGACAGGGAATACGGCTTTATCGGCGCAAGGCTGAGGCTGGCCAGGAAAGTTGTTGTTGGTCACTGGCAGGATCCCGAAGTGCTTAAAGAGATTCAAACCTGGATGAGCGCCGCCGTTGCGTACAATGAAGGGAAAAACCTGAAAATAGCCCGGTTCGGTGACAATATGAGACAGGTTGCCGTCACAGAGGGTGATAAGGTTGAAGCCCAAATACAATTCGGATGGTCGGTAGACGGATTTGGAATAGCAGATCTCGTAAAGCATATATCGAATGCTCCAGAAAGCGAAGTAAACCAGTTAATGCAGCAGTATGACGCGTGTTATGAAATACCCGGCGATGTGCGCAGTAATTCCGTACTGCTTGAAGCCGTACGTGAACAGGCTCGGATAGAACTGGGGATGAAAAGTTTTCTTACCGAGGGCGGATATTCGGCTTTTACAACGACGTTTGAGAATCTGTACGGCCTTAAACAGCTTCCCGGGCTTGCTGTCCAGCGGCTTATGGAGCAAGGCTACGGGTTCGGCGCGGAAGGCGACTGGAAAACCGCCGGTTTGGTGCGCATTATGAAAATAATGAACAAAGGCCTTGAAGAGGGAACTTCGTTTATGGAAGACTACACATATCATTTAGAACCCGGCAATGAAATGATTTTAGGCGCGCATATGCTTGAGGTATGCCCTACTATCGCATCATCAAAACCGCGTATAGAAGTTCATCCTCTTTCAATCGGCGCAAAGGACGACCCGGCCCGTCTTGTATTTACCGGAAGAACAGGCAAAGCAGTTGCGGCTTCATTGGTTGACATGGGTGATCGTTTCCGCCTTATAATAAACGAAGTTGATGCAATCGAGCCGAAGCAGGACATGCCAAAGCTGCCTGTTGCCCGTGTATTGTGGAAACCGCAGCCTTCACTGCGTGATGCTGCTCATGCGTGGATTCTTGCGGGCGGTGCTCACCACACAAGCTTCTCATATGCAGTGACAACGGAGCATTTGTCCGACTGGGCTGATATGTCCGGGATTGAACTTGTTCTTATTAACGATGAGACAAATATCAAAGCATTTAAAAATGACTTAAAATTAGCCGATATGGTTTGGAAAAAGAGGTAATTAAAAGTCAGCGGAAATAAAAAAAAAAGCCAATGGAGCGTAAAAAACCGCTCCATTGGCTTTTTTTTATTTTTCACAAAAAATTTTTAATATTCCTATTGATCTCATAATTTTTTTGTGCTATAGTTAGTTACATGAGTAATTTACCATTAAACCAATGTACTAATTAACCCGGATTGATGAGGAACTGCCCAAAGCAGTAACCATTTTGGGTTTATAACATGAAAGGAGGTAAAGCATTTGCAGTTAAATTTTCAGGATGAACGCCCTATCTTTATACAGCTGGCCGAGCAAATCGAAGATGCAATATTATCGGGTGCGTTTCCGGAAGAAACACAAATACCATCCACGACTGAAATATCAGTCAGTTATAAAATCAATCCTGCAACGGCGCTGAAAGGAATAAACATACTTGTGGACAGCGGTATTGTATACAAGAAAAGAGGTGTGGGCATGTTTGTAGCCGCGGGTGCAGTGAAACTGCTGCTTGAAAAACGTAAAAAGGAATTCGCTGAAAAATATATCGATTCTCTTGTTAAAGAGGCAAAAAGGCTGAATCTTACGAAGGAAGACATATTTTCAATGATTGAAAGAGGGTTTGAGCAATGAATAGTTTACTTGTATCGAATGTAACAAAAAATTATCGTGATGTCAGAGCATTGAACAATGTCTCAGTTGAATTTGAAAGAAATAAAATTTACGGGCTTCTGGGACGGAACGGCGCAGGAAAAACCACGCTGCTGAACATTATCACAGGGAAAATCTTCGCCGATCAGGGAAAGGTTACTCTCAACGGCAAAGAAGTATTCGAAAATGATGAAATGCTGCAAAACATCTTTATGATGAGCGAGAGGAATTATTACCCCGAAGGAATGAGAGTATCCGATGCGTTCCGGTGGACAAAAGAGTTTTATCCGGAGTTTGATGAAAAAAGAGCGGCAGACCTGGCAGAACAATTCGGGCTTGAAACAGTCAAAAAAATCAGGTCATTATCAACGGGCTATGGTTCTATTTTCAAGCTTATCACTGCGTTATGCGTGAATGTTCCCTTTGTTTTTCTGGACGAACCCGTACTGGGGCTTGATGCAAACCACAGAGAGGTTTTTCCTTCTTGCTTTCGGATTTTCAAACGGCGTGAAACCATGGATGGGAATTATAACACTGGTACTGGCGTTTATGTTCTTCAGCGGGCTCAGTTGGCTTCTTGTAAGGAAAGCGGCCGTAAAAGACTAAAATTTAAAAACGGGGGAAATTCTCAGGCAATTTCTCCCGTTTTAACGTTTCAATATAATTTAAAATTATAATCCCGCCTCATTACGACAATTCCATTGTTTTTATAAAATGCTCAACGATATCCGGATCAAACTGTGTCCCTGAACATCGCTTCAATTCCGCAACCGCTTCTTCATGCGACATTGCTTTTTTATAAACCCTGTGATGCGTCATAACATCATAAGCGTCAATTACGGATATAATACGGGATAAAAGAGGGATCTCAAGCTCTTTTTTCCCCATCGGATAACCTTTTCCGTCCCATCTTTCATGATGAAACAGGATAAACCCGGCTATCCTCGATAATTCCGGGGATGCCTGCGCAATTCTGTATCCTGATTCCGAATGCTTTTTAACTTCAATCCATTCTTCCCGGCTGAGCTTTCCGGGTTTGTTCAGAATATCCTGCCGTACGGCCACTTTTCCGATATCGTGCAGCATAGCCAGCAGCTTCAGTTCTTCCATGTCATTATCGCTTAGGCGCATATATTTCCCCAAAAGCGAAGCCAGATAATCCATCCTGTCTATGTGTTCCTCGGGTTCCTGGCATTTTTTATGCATTATTTCCCGTAATGTGGCAATGAAAGTATTTCTGAAATATGTTCTTTCGAGCAGCTTATTGCGGTACATCCTTTCCTCTGCTTTTTTCATCACCTGTCCGATGTCTTCATCTTTTGATCCCTTTGCGGCAAACCCCATTGAAATACTAAGCTGTATTTTTGTGCCGCGGGCGGTTTTCAGTTTTTGCTTTATCGATTGAATTATCGTTTCGGCACGTTTTTCATTCGTGCGCGGCAGCAGAATTACAAACTCGTCCCCGCCCCATCTTGCAACTATATCTT
>DATCLI010000048.1:0-6899 GCA_036563955.1 Clostridia bacterium
TAACTATTGCCTTGTGAAACATAATTTGGTATTATGTTTAAAAGCAGTATCAAAAAGTTAACTTAAAGGAAAACCTGACTGGTAAAACTTACACTTAAATGATTGGTGGTAAATTATGGCGACTGTCAGAGAAATCGCAAAACTTGCAGGCGTGTCCGCCAGTACTGTATCTCGTGTGCTTAATTCAGCTATTTCAGTTAGCCCGTCGACACGCGCAAAAGTGTTATCCGCAAAAGAAGAACTGGAAAATCAAACTTCCCGGTCGTTCCCTAAACGGGAATATTCGGTGGGAATCATTATGCCTTCCGGTCCGGCTGCAAATTTAATTGAACATCCCTCCCTGTTTACGATCATTACCAGCTTTATTGAACGGTTAACCGCTCATGGTGTAAAAAATACAACACTGGTATATGACGAGAATAAGATATGTCCGGATGATTTGTTCGCCGCACAATTTGACGGATACATGATAATAGGCACAAGCGAGGAACAGGAGAATATTCTGCTGCCGGAGCTGGCCAAGCGGGGCATACCTCATCTTTTAGTCAATCGTTACGTAAATAATGAACATCTTATTTGTTTAAACTATGATGACGAACATGCTTCCGCATCGGTCGCGGAATACCTTATCAGCCTCGGCCACCGGCAAATTGCGTTTATCGGCGGTAATAAAAACTATCAGAATACAAAACGGCGGCTTTCCGGATATCAGCTTGCACTTCGTAAAGCAGGCATAGCGGAAAGAAGCGATTATATTTTGTTCGGCGAATATAGTGAAGCTTTCGGATATCAAAGCGGAGAAGCAATAATGTCGATGAAAGAACGCCCCACCGCTGCCTATTTTGCCTCGGACCCTCTCGCAATAGGCTGCATGAGATATCTGTCCGAACATGGCTTAAGTCTGCCTAAAGATTTGGCCATTATCGGGTTTGGAGACATAGAAGCCTGCAAATATGTCTCTCCCAAGTTGTCTACCGTCGCGCCGCCAAGCCGTGATACCGGGATTGCTGCTGCCGGAGCCCTGCTGCAGATGATTGAAACGCCCACAATTACACAGAACCAGGTGTTATTAAAAACAAAACTGATAATACGTGAATCAAGCGGTGGACCGATCATCTGATTATTTTTTTATAAACCGCTGCCGCACCAAATGTAAATTGCAAAGGAGGATACTTATGCGGGATTATATTATTGAACAAATAGAAAAATCAAAAATTATTGCCATTGTACGAGGTATAGAAAAAAATAAAATTCTGAACGTTGCAGAAGCCTTGTACGAAGGCGGCATCCGCCTTATGGAGATTACCTTTAATCAGAAAAATCCTGAAAAATTCCCGGATACAACCGAAGCAATCAAAACAATTGCTGAAGAATTCGAAGGCCGTATGCTGGTTGGCGCCGGTACTGTCACCACACCCGAACTGGTCGAAATGGCTGCCGATGCCGGAGCAAAATATATCATTTCACCGGACACAAATTTGGATGTAATCAGGCGTACACTAAAGTATGGACTCGTTTCGATACCAGGAGCCATGACACCCACTGAAATTATGGCGGCACATAATGCAGGCGCCGATTTTGTCAAACTATTCCCTTCCGGTAATTTAGGGGTGGACTACATTAAAGCCATCAGAGCCCCCATCAGCCACATCAGATTATTAGCCGTTGGTGGTATAAATGAAAATAATATTCGGCAGTTCCTTGACGCCGGCATGTGCGGCGCAGGTATCGGCAGTAATCTGGTAAATGGCAGGTGGATTGAAAATGCCGAATACGATAAAATAACGAATGCAGCAAAAATGCTTGTTTCTGCAATATCGAAATAATCTTGGCAACAGGAAGGGGCTGCCCCAATATTAATATTTTCATATAATTCTAAGGCAGCCCCTTTTATTTATTCTTTAATTATTGTCAATCACTTTGCAGAGTTTTGATTGCATAGACAAATCCTCTGCTGCTTCCATTGCCCATTCCGGCTATATACAATACCCCCTGCTTGTCTATTACCGGAGAAGGCCATGTAATCTCTTCTTTAACCAGAATTTTCTGTACCAGTGTGCCGTCCTGCTTTAGAATATGCATATAACCTTTTTCAGCACATGCATATATCAACCCGTTATATATTGCCGGTGATGAATACACATCGCCGCCCGTGTCATAACTCCATTCAAGTTTTCCCGTATCAATGTTTATCGCCAGCAGCTGGCTGTCCTCATTATTTTTGGTTCCGATAAACAGTAACCGGTTTTCTTCATTAATTACAGGCGTAGATCGAAAAGATATTTTACTGTTTCCCGAATCATATGTCCACCGGTGGTTTTTATCCTTATCCAAAGATACGACCAAAGAACCGTAACCAATATACAAATTGCCGTCCGAGTCAAATCTGATAGCATTTGTTGCGCTGCCCTTCGGTAAATCAGGCGATATACTGCTCATTTCCTTTTTGGTCAATGCCGAAGTCGTAAAATTATATTCATACAATATACTGTCTGTCAAAAAATATGCGCTGTCCGAATTAACTACAGGCCTTATATATCCCATATAAGATGAACCGGGATTAATCGGCTCCTTATCCAGTTCCTTACCTGTCAAATAATCGAAGACATATAAATAATCCGTCACAACAAGCACCCTATCATTTGCCGCCGCAGCATTGGAAAGGCCAAAGTCATGCGTTCTGCTGCTGTCTGCAATCTTTTTCCGCCATAACTCTTTCCCGTTCTGATCCAATGCAATTAATTCCGCTCTTTCTCTGGCTCCATCTTTTCTGCCATAATCCGCTGCAAAATAAAGATTTTCTTTATATACGGTGATATTGGACCTGATTTCACCTTTGCCGGTATGATATTCCCATTTCAACGTACCATCCCTGTTCAGCGCAACAATTCTGTCATTATCACTTTGGGGTTGTTTAACCGCAAATGATGTTCCGAAATAAACTGTCTTTTCATCGGCGCTCAAAGCAGGAGAAGCATAATACACATATGATCCTTCTATGATATATGACCACAGTATATTAGGGTCGCTGTCATTAGGCGTCATTTTATCATATGAATCGTCATTTTTTTCACCTTTTGGCCCCAGTCCGATTTCAATTGCTGTAGCCATATCTATTGCGCCAATATCGACCAGTTTTTTCGCCAGAATTTCTTTTTCGTCTTTTACAGGCATCATTAAAGCAAGATAGCTGATTTTAGCCAGATGGCCCCTGTAAAAAGCACCTGTATTCATCTCATTGTATACAGATTCATCGATTAATTTATTGTTCAGTGCAAATTCAAGCGCTTCATTCCAGCTAAAATCGCCTGCCGAGTCACTATATCCCAATGCTCTGAGGATAAATGTCATATAGCTTTTGGCATTGATAATATCGGTTGAGCCAAATGTTGTCGCGCTTGTCCCCTTGGTTAATCCTTTTGTGTACAAATAACCTACATATTCATGTCCCCACGTCACATCACCAAAAGGATGTTTATAATTTTTATTCAACGCCTCCTGTTCTGCGCCTAAAAGCCTTACGAACATAACGGCCGCTTCGATTCTCGTAGGAGCCCTGTCCAGTTCAAATCCGCTGCCTGTGCCTTTAAAAACCCCAAGCTTGGATAGTTTAACTGCGTAATCTTCATAATCCTCGGCTTGAACCGTCGTTAAACCGATTGTGCTGATAAATAATACACACACAATTAATACTTGAATGAACTTTTTCATTTAATTGCCTCCTTGTCAATGGTTTTCCGGCCTCTTCAGCACGGAATGTAATGCATCTTTTTGTCATGTTGTGTGTTTACTTATTTTTTGAACATTCAATCACCTCCCGTATAAAAAAGACAGTTTAGAAACGAATGAATCCAGTACTTTTCAACCGCCGCACAAGAGGTGGCGGTCTTGAGTTTCATTCCATTTGAGTAATCCATATTGTATTTATCGGGAAAATTTACATAATATTATACTATTTGAAATGCAAATATGTATTCGATCTTCAGCCTTTTCCGCAGCAACAGCCAATACCTTTGTGACATCAATGTCTGATATTTATCCCCTGCATCTCTTTTCATACCGGACTACTTGGTTTTGTTTAGCTAATACATTGACATATTAGCTAAAATAGATTTATAATATAGCTAATAAGACAAAGGGAGCGGCTGTGATGAAAGTACCTTCAACCGAAGTTCAGAATAACTTCGGAAAGTATTTAAAAATTGCATCGGAATTGGAAGATGTTATCATAACCCGCAAAGGACGCGAGGTTGCAAAAATCGTCCCAATTGAAGAGAGAACCGTTATTGCTGAGGAAGCCGCAAATTTTATCTACAATGACCGATGGAAGCTCAGCTATGAAGAATTCCTTAAAATGGTCGAAAACTCGGATTTACGATACGAATATATCGACGGGGAGGTTTACCTGCTTGCTTCACCGGGTTACAACCATCAGGTGTCCGTGTCCGAACTTTTTGGTATTTTTTATAACTGGTTTAAAGGAAAGAAATGCAGACCTCTTACGTCTCCCTTTGATGTTACGCTTACAAAAAACAAAGATAACATCAATGTTGTGCAACCGGATATTATAGTGATCTGTGATACGGACAAGATCGACGCTTCAGGGAAATATAAAGGGGTTCCCGCTCTTGTTGTAGAGGTGCTGTCCGGATCTACAAAAACGAAGGATATGGTTAAAAAGCTCAATTTATACATGCAGACCGGCGTGAGAGAATACTGGATCGTTGACCCCGATAAAGAAGAGGTCATCGTTTACTGTTTTGAGAAGCATGACATTGCAGATCATGATACGTATATGGGGGATATGACGGTAAAGTCAAGGGTTTTTAACGGGTTGGAAGTCAAGCTCGCAGAAATATTTACATTTTAAGCTGACTGGCAAAAAGCGCTATTGATGCCTGTCTCTTTTTACCTTTTTTGAACCGGGTTTCTTTGCTGCTATAGGTATTTAAACGGAATTACTCTGTCTTTCGAAGTCAGATACCGTATTGAATCTGCCATACAAATGATTCCGCCTTCTCCAGGAACTTTCCCCCCTTCCTCCTCAAGCTTTGAAAATGCTTTTATATCCTGTTTGTTGGGATTTCCGGTTTTCTTTATTTCTATCGGGTATAAAACGCCATTATTCTCAATCAGTAAATCAATTTCGTTCATATCCTTATCCCGGTAGAAACTGAAACCAAAGTCATCATAACCTTTGTTATAGTAACTTTTTAGTATTTCCGATACTACAAATGTTTCAAACATACTGCCGCTCATTGCCCCAAACTGCAATTGCTCGGGAGTGTACCAGCCTGTCAGATAACTGGCTAATCCGGTATCCAAAAAATATACCTTCGGTGTTTTTACAATTCTTTTATTGAAATTGTGATAATACGGCTGCAGCAAATATATGATCCCTGATGTTCTGAGTATCGACACCCAGTTCTTTACCGTTCCTACGGACTTGCCTATTTCATTTGCAATTCTTGAATAGTTCAGCAATTGTCCTGTCGATGCCGCAAGAAGTCGCATAAATTGTAAAAACGCAATCTCGTCACCGACCTGGGTTAAAGCACGGACATCCCGTTCGATATATGTTTTTACATAATCACTATAAAACTGACGCCAAAGGTTATCATCCACATCAGCATGATACAGTCTCGGCATCGAACCTCTTTGTATGATTGACCATATCTCTTCCTGTGATAACTCCTTTGCATCCTCTTCCGACTGCTCAAGATATTCACCGGTGGGTAAAAATGGCATATTAAATTTTTTCCCCTTGATTTCTCTCAAAGACAGTCCAAGGATTTGAATGATGCCTATTCTTCCCGCCAGCGACTCGGATACGCTTTTCATAAGGTGAAAGGTCTGTGAACCGGTCATATAAAACAACTTTTTTTGTTTTGTTTCATCAGCGATTATTTTAATATAGGGAAACAGTTCAGGCGCATATTGCACTTCATCAAGAACTACCGGCGGAACAAATGTTTTAAAAAATAACCCGCCCTCATTTCTAGCATATTCCAAGGTTTCCGGGTTGTCGAGCGTAACATACCTCAGATTTCCATACAATTTTTTGAGAACCGTTGTTTTCCCAACCTGTCTCGGCCCGGTTATAATTACCGCAGGGTACATCTCAGAAACTTTTTTTATCGTATCCTCAACATGCCTTCTGATATACATCAGTACACCTTCGTTTCGGCTAATTTTAAATATTATTATAAATTAGCCGAAATATAATGTCAATAATTTCCCAAATCCTAATTTTTTCTTCTTAGAAATAATCACTTCTCTTGGCATATTCTGTTTATTTGTATTATTTATGTCAACATGTCTTCTTATATTATTACGACGAAATCGCTAATATATTATTAGCACAACTGCTACCTACGCGGATAATACCATAATCTTTCCATTTTATGCAGGGTTTTTTAAGTTCCGGAACGCTCGGTTTTCATTGTACCGAAAACACTTTTATGTGAGTTTCTATTTGACGCTTACTTATTTGCTACTATTTTCCTATGTGAGTTTTTGACGCTTACGGTTCTTTACAACCTGCTTTCTAAATAATTCTGAAATAACATAAAGCGAAGGCCGCCAGCCTTCGCTTTTATTTATTCCTGCCGTTATAGGTACTTAAACGGAATTACCCTGTCGCACATCTAAATTCCGGCTAATTTCAAGTGACATTGGAAATCAGCCGATATATCCTGCTGACACATTTCCAAGGTTTCTATTAAATCTTCACTTTTGAGCCCGGATCGTCTTATGTTAATCCCTGCAGCCTATATCTGCGTAATATAACATCATAATTCTATTAAAGGCTTGATAATGCTTTCCATTAAAACTTTATCGTCTTTCATATTAATCAATGGCAGGCTAAATACTTTTGCCTCTTTTATGTACGGGCATTC
>DATCLI010000049.1:0-3871 GCA_036563955.1 Clostridia bacterium
TAATGATTCCGCTTTAAGCCAGAGTGCACATTCTATCCTCTTTTTTTGAAGTTCGCATCCTATTTCATAAACATCGTCAAGTTTGTTATGAAACTGCCAGGCATTAGCGGTACAACCGCCGCTGCAGTAAAACCTGGCCCAGCAGTCTCTGCATTTCTTTTTTGCGTATACATTTATTCTATTGAATTTATTTACTATATCATAACGATTTATGCCGCTAAAAACATCCCCAAGTTTGAATTCTGTGTTATTTACAAACTGATGGCACGGGTACAGGCTGCCATCCGGCGTTACGGCAAGATACTCCGAACCTGCGCCGCACCCTTTCAGTCTTTTTACTACGCACGGTCCTGCTTCAAGATCAAGCATGAAATGAAAGAAGTTAACCCGCCTGCCCTGTCTTCGAAGTTTTAATAAAGAAGCGGCAAGCTTTTCATACTCGCTAAACAGGGCCGGCAGGTGTTCTTTTTTTATCTCGATTCCTGAACCGTCAGGCAGTACCACGGGCTCAACCGATATCTGATCAAAGCCTTTTTCCGCAATATGCAATACATCTTCCGAAAAATCAAGGTTTCTCGCCGTATAAGTCCCGCGGACATAATAATCCCTTGTTCCCCTTTTAGAAACAAGCTTTTGAAATCTGGGCAGGATATCTTCATAACATCCGCTTCCGTCAGCCCTGACGCGCATTTCGTCGTTTACTTCTTTCCTTCCGTCGAGGCTCAGCACGATGTTGTCCATCGTCTCGTTAAGAAAATCCATATTTGAATCGTTTAAAAGAATTCCATTCGTCGTTATCGTAAAACGGAAATGTTTATTGGATTCCTTTTCTTTTCCCCTTGCATAGTTCACTATCTCTTTAACAGCTTCAAGGTTTAAAAGTGGTTCGCCGCCGAAAAAGTCAATTTCAATATTCCTGCGGTTTCCCGAACTCTCAATTACAAAATCTATGGCTTTTTTGCCCACACTAACGGGCATTTTGCCTCTTTCGCCGCTGTATGCGCCTTTTTTTGCAAAACAGTATTTACAGCGCAGGTTGCAGTCATGGGCCACATGAAGGCATAAAGCCTTAACAACGGTATTAGGGGCGTTCTCTATGAATATATCCTTATATGGATCGGCAGAAAAAAGCAGACCTTCTGATATAAGGCGGTTCAATTCGCTTTTTGCCTCGTCCACTTCTTTACCCGGGCAGCTTTCCCTAAGCTCGTTTATTTTCTGCGGCATCACATTACCTTTATTATCATAGCAGGATAACACCCTGCCTGCCATTTCATCCAGAACATGAACCGCTCCGCTGTTAACATCCAGTACAATATGCGTACCCTGTATATCAAATTTGTGTATCATAAAATTCATCAGCCGAAACAAATGGGGCTTTTCAGCCCCGTACGGTTTTATTTCCTTTCACACTTCTGATTGGCGACCGTGCAGGAAGTTTTGCACGCCGACTGGCACGATGTTTGGCATTCCCCGCAGCCGGATTTTTTCAAATCCTTATTCAGCGTATTTCCGTTCAATGTTTTTATATGCTTCATTGCGCTTCCTCCTTTATACTGATCAAAAATAATATGTTCATCATCCCTGTGGATGGCAAATACCTGTTCATAACAATAAGCAATTTTTTTGTTGTTTTACCGGATTGTTCCGACACATTATACCATATGATATTATTTTTGCGCAAGGAATGTATTGCTTTAAAAGGATATAAATCGTGCTATCGGTATGTGCTTTGTCGACCAAGTAAACGAAACACCTGAATCAAAGCCGCGTACCAACCGGAACGCGGCAGCAATGCCTCGACCCGTGAAGCAGGACCCGCGGTAATAATGTTCGTTTTTTTCTTAAGAATTATCGTTTGTCCCGACAGGAACATTCCTGGTTTCCATTAAAACCCTTAAGCCTAAATAACGTTTAATTAATGTTTCGGTCTGGTTAAGAAGGTCATCAGTAAACATATTGTATAACTGCGAATCTTCAATTAAATATTTGGTGTCGAAAATCTTCTCGGCAAGCTTGCAGAATTTTCTTAAAACATCCTGATCACTCAGTACGCGGACGTTTCTTTCCCTGGCAAGCACAAGCTTCAGAAGTGACGGAATTTTTACAAGGTAGTTTTCTTCACTGCTTTCAACACCTAAGAGCATCTCAAGATCAATATCAAGCTTCTGTATTATGCTCATAAGTATATCCAGCTTCGGGTTTGTTTTAACGCCGTTTTCAAGCTGCGACAAATACCCGGGTGAAATGTTCAGTTCCTTCGCAAAAGAAACGAGCGGAATATTCTTTTCCTCGCGTTTAGCCCTTATAATTTCGCCTGCTTTAATTTTCATAACCAACTCCGTACTTTTTTTTATGAGCATGTCCCGGTTAAATGCAAAAATTCTTTCATTATTTTACTGTCCAAGCACAACTCTATTATAAGCCTTTTTGCCCTTTCGAATCAATAATTCACCATTTTTAAAAAATTCCGGCGTAACAATAAGCTCTAAATCATCCACGCGCTCTCCGTTGATATAAAGGCCTCCCTGCTGTATCAGCCTGCGCCCTTCGCTTTTCGACGGAGCTAACCCAGTCCGCATTAACAGATCCAGAACTGCCATTCCTTCACCTAATTCCTCCGCCCTAATTTCAGTGGAAGGCACATTGTCCGAACTGCCCCCTCCCGCGAACAGAGCTTTCGCCGCCTGGCGGGCTTTCTCGGCTTCGTTTTCGCCGTGAACAATTTTTGTCACTTCATACGCAAGTGTTTCTTTTGCCTCGTTTATTCTTTCATCCCTAAGCGAAGCAAACCGGTTGATTTGCTCCATAGGTATAAATGTTAAAAGCTTGAGGCATTTTATCACATCGTTGTCATGCACGTTCCTCCAGTACTGGTAAAACTCGTAAGGCGGAGTTTTCAGCGGGTCAAGCCAAACCGCACCCTTTTGCGTTTTGCCCATTTTATTGCCTTCGCTTGTCGTTAAAAGCTCGAAGGTCATGCCGTATGCTTCCGTCCCTTCCACGCGGCGTATAAGGTCAATGCCGCCGAGAATATTGCTCCACTGATCGTCGCCGCCGAGCTGCAGCGTGCAGCCGTAGTCGCGGTACAGTTTCAAAAAATCATAACTCTGCATAAGCATATAATTAAACTCGATAAATGACAGACCTTTTTCATAACGTGTTTTAAAGCATTCTGCCGCAAGCATCCTGTTAACCGTGAAATGAACCCCGATATCCCTGAGAAACTCAACATAATTGAGCTCCAGCAGCCAATCCGCGTTATTCAGCATCAGCGCTTTACCGTCACTGAAGTCGATAAGCTTTCCCATCTGCTTCTTAAATTGCTCCGCATTGTGCCTTATTTCTTCCTGAGTAAGCATCTTGCGCATATCCGTTCTTCCGGTCGGATCGCCGACCATAGCGGTTCCGCCTCCAAGTATCGCTATCGGCCTGTGACCGGCCTTTTGCATATGCGACATAACAATTAACTGGAGAAAGTGGCCTACGTGGAGACTGTCCGCGGTCGGATCAAATCCTATATAAAAAGTTACTCCGCCCTGCCCCAGAATCTCACGCACTTTTTCCTCATGGGTCACCTGGGCTATAAATCCGCGCTCTTTCAGAACATCATAAACATTCATTTTCTCCAAAATTATTCATCCTTTCCTGTTGTGCCTTTAACATTCGGTAAACCGGACTGCCGTAGATTAAGAAGTAAAATAGCCATTATCGCTCCCGCTAAGCAAATTCCGGATTAAAATCATTATAGTGAATTATTCCCCAAAGTTCCAGCGTAATATAAAAAAAACTTTTACGAACCAGTTTTTATGTTATAATATGATTGGTTTTAAAGCAAGCGATACTAATCAGACCTTTAATATTCCTGTTC
>DATCLI010000050.1:0-3229 GCA_036563955.1 Clostridia bacterium
CTTTGGACATGCTCCTTGATACGATATACTGGAAGAATACTCCTGCAAGTACTATTACAGCCGATACTATCAATAAAACAGAAAACAGTGGAGAACCTGAAAAGTAAGTAACAAGAATTAATACAAGCGGAATGACAGCAAAAATAAGGTGTATAATAAAAACATTATACACGGCTGATTTGTTCTCCTTCATAGGACATATCTCCTTTAAAATGGTATTCTTATCATATAATTATATCGGCTAATAAATATTTCCAATAAACATAAATAAAATACTCATTGGCAGGAAGATTGGTGTAAAATGGGAGATATTCTCTTATACAGAATAAACGTAACCACCGAGCTCAAGAAACCTTTAAAAAGATTAAAAGGCACCACCGCTAATAATATAAAGCTCCTCAAGTCCGTGATTGAGGGGTTGATTTTAGCACCCATTCCAATCAGTGTCTCCATAGGCATACCGAAAACACTTGCATAAAGCGGAAGCATCAGGTAATAGTTCAATAACGAGCTGACAACGGTTAACGATACTATTCCCAAAACCATTCCAATGACAGCGTTAAACATTGATTTTTTAAACCTGTAAATAATCGCCCCCGGCAGGAAAAAGGAACAACCCATTATAAAATTTGATAATTCGCCAACGCCTGCCGTTACTGTTCCGTCTATCAATAAGTTAAGCAATACCTTCAGCAGTTCAATAACAACACCAGCTAACGGACCTAACGCAAATGCACCAATCATAACAACCGCTTCGCTCAGATCAAATTTATAAAACGATGGCGCAAACCATAAAGGTATTTTCAACGCCATAAGCACAGTAGCTACAGCGGATAAAACAGCTATCCTGGTTATGAATTTTACATGCGAGCTTTTCTTTTGATTTTGTTCCATATATAAAACCCCTTTCAATGGATAATAAAAAACCCTGTGTTGATGGCACAGGGCATATTATTTTAAATTTTCGTCTTCTTTCATCCAGACTGTACTGTCGGCTTCGGAATTTCACCGAATCATGCCTTTCGGCTCGTGGGCTTTACCACCGGTAGGGACTTGCACCCTGCCCTGAAGACCATATATTAATTATCCTTAATTATATTCACAGGTTTCATATCTGTCAATACGCTCATGGAAAAAACGTATTTCAGGAGCATCATTAGCGGTACTGTACAGACGTCGCTTTTTGTACTGATTACAATAGTTCTTTATTCCATTAGCTGTTTTATCACGTTATTTATTATTTCATGTGAAAACCCTCTATGCGTAAGGAATGAAACAATTCTTCTTTGAATCGGCGGATCACTGATATCATATTTGCTGAATTTCTTTCTCGTTATGCGATAAGCAATTAAGGATTCATCCATTTCAAATTCGTCAAGCACCTCGGTAATTATTTCCCTGTCAATGCCTTTTTTCTGTAATTCATATATGAGCGCCTTTTTTGACTTTGGCTTAAGCTTAAGGCGATCGGAAATATATTTATGCGCATACAACCTGTCATTTATATATCCCATTGATTTCAGCTGCATAACGGCGCCCTCGGCGGTATCCTCATCAAATCCCTGTCTGATAAGGTTTTGCCGGATTTCAAATTCCGTTCTGTCTTTTGAGTACAGCATTCTTATTCCGCACTGCTTTGCAGCCGTTATGTTTATTTCCTCGCGGATCTTTTTGATTTCTTCTTCGGCCAGCTCATTTCGTTCATAAAGGTTCAGTTTCAAATACTCATCAGCAGGCATTGAAAAAGCATATTTGTTGTCTATGTATATACTAATCATGTCAGGGTTGTTTTTTTGTTTTACAGCCGATGTAATAATCACTTTACCGCACTCCCGCACTTTTTTTTTACATTATATCATGAATTTTAAGAAAATCGTAAGATTTTCGAAATCTTTGATTTCGGTAACGGGTGAGGTTATTTTAACACATTGTCATCAAGCTGCAAAACTATACTTCATCATCCACGACATGGGCTTCAATACTGCTGATAAAAGCCTTATCGTATTGAGCACGGATCTTTTCTTCGATTTCCGCGCATATTTCCGGATTTTCCTTGAAGTACTTTTTAACATTTTCACGTCCCTGCCCCAAACGCTGTTCATTGTATGAAAACCATGCACCGCTTTTCTTTATGATATCCAACTGAACACCTACATCCAATATATTTCCCTCCCTGGAAATACCTTCACCGTAAATGATATCAAATTCAGCTTCTTTGAATGGAGGAGCAACCTTGTTTTTTACTATTTTCACTTTTGTTCTGTTGCCGATAGCTTCTCCGCCTTCCTTAAGCGTTTCAACACGCCGTACTTCCAGACGCACCGATGCATAGAACTTCAAGGCACGTCCGCCGGGAGTCACCTCGGGATTGCCAAACATAACGCCAACTTTTTCACGCAGTTGGTTTATAAATATTGCGACTGTCTTTGATTTACTTACTACACCAGAAAGCTTTCTTAATGCCTGGGACATCAACCGGGCTTGCAAGCCTACATGAGCATCGCCCATTTCTCCGTCTATTTCAGCTTTTGGCACCAGTGCGGCAACGGAGTCGATAACAATAACATCAATTGCTCCGCTTCTGACCAGAGCTTCTGCTATTTCAAGAGCCTGTTCTCCAGTATCGGGCTGTGATACGATAAGATTTTCAATATTTACTCCAAGAGCTTTCGCATAAACAGGATCGAGCGCATGTTCGGCATCGATAAAAGCTGCCTCTCCGCCGGCTTTCTGTGCCTCCGCGATTGCATGAAGGGCAACAGTCGTTTTACCGGAGGCTTCAGGGCCGTATATCTCTATAATGCGCCCCCTGGGAAACCCGCCCACTCCGAGCGCAATATCCAAACCCAGCGCTCCTGTGGGAATTGCATCGATATTCATGTGTGCGGCTTCTCCCAACTTCATAACGGCTCCTTTTCCAAACTGCCGTTCTATTTGACTGAACACCATTTCCAACGCTTTCTTTTTTTCGTCACCGTTTATCATAACTTTCCCTCCTGAATTAAAGGATTTACCGGATTCCCGCTTTATTTCCGGCTTTTTCGAACATCTGTTCTAAATTATATCCGACTTTTTTTAATAAGTCAATATAATACAAAAATTTTCCTGTAAAAGTATTTGTTGTTATTGCATGCTTACTGCTAATATTTGCCTGTTATTGCAACTCTCTATGCTATTATACAGGAACTATTTGTACAATAAAAGGAAACTATAGCGGGATGAAGCCATA
>DATCLI010000051.1:0-3623 GCA_036563955.1 Clostridia bacterium
CGGGTGAGGTTATTATATATTTAATGAAGTTATGGAGCCTTTGTTGAGGGTATTCAATTTTAGTGCATTTTCTATACTGGATGAATGAACCCAGAAGCAGGAAGTTCTATGTGAATACTAATGAATACTAAATTGTCTCAATCCAAAACAATCTGATTTATAACTGCGTTGAGCGCCAAGCTGTTTCCAAATCACCGTGTTCTTGAAAATCGGAATGCTGATCCGCCACTGGATTTTCACCGGTGTCTTTTCCATCGTTATCCCCCTTTACGTTAACAAATCCTGCCGAATTTCCTTTACGATTGTCCCTCATTCAAGCGTTCTTATGCAATGATTCTCATTACTGCTCTTCATGGAACTGTTCCTCTACGGAGTCATCGTAGTCCGTGAGTTCCTGTACGTTCTGCGCCGCAGGGACAGAGCGTTTTTTCTTCTTGCTGTTCATCACAAGAATCAGAAGTACACCGAGCGCAACCATCACAGCCTGCCCCGTATTCGGTTTGGCCTCGCTTTCCAGCGCGCTGACAAAGGGAGCGGACGGAAAATAATAGACCCTGCTGTCCGTTTTCGGAACAATGTCTCCGCCGCGGATGGTCGTATTTCCGCTGTGCTCAAGACCATTTTTGTCCCGGAAGGTATAGTGAACAGACCACTCATACCTGCGGTTTGGCGGCTGGCTGTCGTTTGCGCCGCCCACGCGCCTTGTGGAAACGGCAGCAGGGGCAACCGTGCCGAAAAAATACAGAGCAAGGTTGGATAAGGCGATCAGGATAAGCGCTGCGCCGACCGCCGTAATGATGATTCGCCAGAACAGATTTGCGTTTTTATTTGATTTTCTTTTTTTCGGCATTTTTATGACCCTCCTTTTTGTGAGCCAATAAGCCATGCTTCTCCGTATCGCTGAGTCACTTGTCAAACTCAAATTTTAATGCCGTACTATAGCGTTTGCAAACTCCCCTCCAGTATAAATTTTAAGGAAGAAGCCTTTAAAAAGCATCGTTCGAAAGGATGAAATTACAGAAAAAAGTCCCCACCCTTTTTGGGTGGGAGGCCGGTTAAGCCCAGTATTTATGCGGTCCATTTGTTACTCCCCATTATTTTTATAACCTCTGCAACAGAAATACTTACACCTCAATCAGTTCATTAAGAGACTTCATAATTCGCCTTATACAACTATTATTTCAACCACCAAAAAAATTTGAAATTTTCTCTTTTGCACCCCATACTAATAGTTTACTGTTCTTAATCTGCTTCCTTCACAGCTCGGAAGCTTAAGTAGCCTTGCCCGTCAATTTTCATTTTTTCATATACACCGCCATGATACACAATGATGTACGCCTTACGCTCATCTTTGATGGAGGTTTCTGAAGTCCAGTAGTATATAACTTTTGAGTGAACGTCCCACAGAGGAGATTCTTTGTCCGGGGTTCGTTCATAAACAGCTTTTTCCTCGAGTGAATCCCATATTCCGCCTGCGTTTTGTCCATGGAGCATCATTGAACGAACTGCTTCATCCACGGTAGGTAATCGCCAGATATTTTGCTCTTCTTCCATAATTACAGTTCCATCTTCCGATAGATATTTGCAGATTCTCTGCGCCTCATCCCATGATGTCCCCTGGTCAGGCCAACCAGGTCCTCTTGGTGCCCAGACCAATATTAAACCATTACCTTGCACGGTTCTCATTCCATAATTATTATCATTGAGCCTTTGTGAAACCTTTATCCCTTGTGGTATTGAAATCGCCAGAATAATTATTAGAGGTACGGTAATAAGCAGTCTGTAAGCCCATTTCTTTGGATTTGGCTCTCCATAATAATAGACTAAACCAAGAGCAATTATTGGAATTACAATCATTAGTCCGATAATACTGAAGTTTGCTCCGAAAAAAAAACAAACACTCACAATAGCAACTATAAAATGTAATATCAGTCCTGTTTTCTTCCACCTCAGAATAATGACAGCCAGAGATACAAAAATTACCGTGATCAACAAATACTGAAAGAACAACATGAACAGGTTCTCCCATATTGAAGTGGAATACCACCCTTCATGAAAATTCTCAATTGCTCCCCAATAAGCCCAAACGCTTGAGAATGATATTGAGATGAATACAGCTATCCATCCTATGATTGATTTTTTATCTTTTTTTAATAGTACCACCTCCATTTTTATATCATTTCAGTAACATCCAATCCTACTCCACCAATACTTCCCTTCGACATACCTTTCTTTTGTAATCTGCGTATATCATTCGATATCAATATTTAATGTTAAAAAGTGTCTATTCCAATTGCTTTTCATCATTCTTTCTATCGCGCTACTTACTTGTTCAAAATGATACGGTTGTAAAATAAACAAATAGTCACGCGTTGTTCCTCGTCTGAATTTTAAACCCAGCCATTTAGCCGGCGTAAGTTCGTTTCGCATTTGTAATGTTTTAAATCTTTGTAAGTATATATGCTCCCACATCACCGGTATATCTGTCTTGCATTTTTATACACCTCTTTTTAGTTCATACTTAATTATAATGCATTACGAAAACAAATTGCAAAGACGCTTCCTGCGGTTTATTCCTTTACGGTCAATGAAACCTTACTCTTACATTATGAATTTCGACGGTGGGGAGCCTTTTCATATCCACGCATTTGCAATCGTGACCGTTCTGTAAACATTCAAGTACCCCATTGACCTTCCGTGTCTACCCCGTTAGACTAAGACTATATGTCTAATATAGCAGACGACTTCAAGCGCCATGGTGCTGGCCTTCGGCGGAGTGTGCGTGAAGGAAAGGGTGAAACATGAGATGATTTATAGGAAGCCGGTATTTTGGATTATCATTGCCGTCGTGGTTACCTGCATCGCGGCTGCGGTCTGCTTTTTGACAAATCCAAAAGATTCTGATTCCAAAATAATAGATCCTTTTGGAAAGTACTATAAAGTAGGAGATATTATTTTTGAGTCAGGCGTATATTCCTTCAGTTATACAACAGAAACTGCACCAAAGTATTGCGTCACAAATGAAAAAGAGTTATTGGTATTAGAGGATAAAAGTTCCGCTAACTGGCTGAATGCAGGCATATTTGAAGAAGTTGAGTTAACAAAGGACAATTTTGATCGATAATTCCGGGGAGTTCGCGGCTCTGCCGGCAGTCTGCGCAGCAATAATCAAAAAGCCTGGCGTTTGTTGGTAACTGACTTGCCGGACACGGTATTCTATTATTTGCTTTTGCAGCAAAACGGAGACTTATATCTTACTTACGGTTATTATGACGCTTCAGAAAAGGACGATCCCGGCTCTGATGATACAAGCATTCGGTGGGTGTTTAGTCTGGATGAAGATGATTCTGTTAAATCAACTGCAACAAAATGGTTTGACAATCTCCACGGTGATGAAATGATATGGGACGGCGTGCGTGAAATCAATCTTGACGCATTTCCGGACGTAACCTTCCGTTGGCACGCCGAGAAGCTCGAAGCAGTAGCCGACAAAGAAACAGTTACGCTTTACGCAGGTATGCCGATCTGGAACGTCTACTTCTGTGATCTGACAGGAGACGGAAAGCCAGAGCTTTGTTCGACAATCAGCATTGGCTCCGGAATCATAGATAACCGCATTATTG
>DATCLI010000052.1:0-2479 GCA_036563955.1 Clostridia bacterium
AAAAGAGTAAAGGGCGGTTCTATTGTCCTTTTGCATTTTAACATGTATGACGTTTACAAGCTCGACGAAATCCTATCAGTAATAAAAGAAAAAGGCTTTACTTTAAAACTGCTGTCTGAAATCGGTTTATAAGTATTCCAATCGTGAAACCGAATACGTTCGTATAATGCTTTTATTTGTGTTCAAATTGTTAATCCGCATACGGTAAAACAACTTTCAAACTAAGGCATTTGCGATGTACCCTTAATAAAAATCTGCTGTACAATATATAGTGACAAGCTTTAATACGTACTAGCAATATATTGTACAGCGGAACTCAAAGTATATAACATCGCAAATGCCATAACCTAAAATCAACTTGACAAATTCGTTGATGAGGTTATTATAATACCATGACTATATTCCCCGGAGGAGTTTTTGTGAAATATCCCAAAAGACGCAGGCTTATATTTATAACATTTTTCAACATATTTTTGCTTGCAATTTTAATTGCATGTACCGCTCTGATAAACCGATGCGATATGACTGCTTCTGTTGATCAATACGATGGAGCGAAAAACACCAGTCAGGACGGGTTAAACGCACCGCATGATAACGCTTCCGAAAAACCTGCACCTGGTACGGACGAAAAACCTGCGGCTGATCCGGAAGCAGAACAGACTTCAGATGTTTTGGCGGAAAATACCGGTCCAAAATATTCAATTGTTCCGTATTATAAGCATGAAAATGCTTCCAGATATGAAAAGTATGGCTTGGAAAACCCGGATTTGGATGAAAAACGCATCGTAGCAGATGTTAATATAGGCCTTGATAATTCCTTTTACGGTTTGATTAATGAAATTAAAAACTATAATGATATAACGGTATTGGTAAACAAATACAATAAACTGCCCGATAATTACGAACCCGAACTCGAACAGCTTGAAGAACGCTATTGTGTTCCCGGACGGGGGGCGCAGCACCTTAGAAAGGAAGCTGCGGATGCTTTTAGGAAAATGCATGAAGACGCTAAAAAAGAAGGCTTGAATATTAATGCATACGGTACTTACAGGAGCATACCGGTTCAGCAGAAAATCTGGGAAAATGCCATAAACAGCGGCAGAACAAAGGAAGACGTTGACAGCCTTAATTCCAGGGGAGGGCACAGCGAGCATCATACGGGACTTGCCGTTGACGTGGTTATTAATGATTACAGCGTATTGGATACCAGGGAATATGAATGGTATAAGGACAGGGCTCACGAATATGGGTTTATTATACGGTATCCCAAAGGCAAAGAAAATATTACCGGTTATAAATATGAGCCCTGGCATTTAAGATATGTAGGCCCTGAGACTGCTAAAGAGGTCTATAACAGCGGTTTAACATATGAAGAGTATTATGTCACTGTGCTGGAACCAAGTATGCAAAAATGAGCAAACTCTTCCGCTGCACCTTGTAAATAGAAACACAAAATAAATTGCCGCTTCTATCCATTTGTAAAAGTCTCCGTTACCAAAGGAGATACTTTTATACATTAAGCTTTATTTAATTTTATCCTTCCAGTACTGATAATGGTCGTCAATAACACCGGATACCGCAGCTTCATTCCTGGTTACCACAACATCTATAATGCATTCATGCAATTTACAAATCCTGTCCAGTTCCCCATTTATAATAAACTGTTCTGTCGCCCGGGCACGTGTTGCTTTTGACAGCCGCTCGACCACCATGCAGATTTTTTCAACCAGCGGATTGTGTACTGCTTTTTCCAGGGTACGATGGAATCCGATATCCGCATACAGTATTTGTTCTATGCTTGAATTGCTGTGAACGGTTTTGCGGAAAATGTCAAAAGACTTTTTCAGTTCTTTAATATCTTCCTCTGTTGCGTTCCGGATAGCAAGGTTTAACACTCCTATCTCAAGCATTCTTCGAAACTCAATGAGATATTGGGTGTTTCCGCCTTCGAGTATTAAACCGTATACCATCGGATCGAGCATTCTGTCTGAAAATCCTTCGGCGACGAAGGTACCCTCGGCGCGTTTTATTTTTAACACACCCATTGCAACCAGAACTTTAATTGCTTCACGCACCGAATTACGCCCTGCATGCATTGATTCACACAGTTCTGTTTCTGTTGGTATTTTTTGCCCCGGAAGCAATTCCCCGTTGATTATCGCGTGTGTGATTCTTGCAATAATCCGATCTGCAACGGACTTATTGTCCATGGGTTCCGGCAGCTTTTCCTCTTCTTTGTCAATGCTGATACTTCTCATAATAATCACCTGCGTAACTAAAATTGCTTTTAATTCTTACTCAACCGGCTTCACTCCGGCAGCTGCGAGTTCGACTGCGGCTGACGGCTCTTTAACCTCATTGCAGCGCTGCCGCTGTATCCTGTACCAATGATTACTGCGGGCTTGCAGTAATTCCCCCACGCAATATGAGGATAATTATAATCATTGTTGATAATGAAGCGGATGGGTTCCTCATTATC
>DATCLI010000053.1:0-2400 GCA_036563955.1 Clostridia bacterium
CTGAAGGAATTACTGTCGATGGTGAAAAGAACACGGATCTGATTTCGGCAAACCGGAAATTCTCATGGGAAATATTTAAGAAAATTAATGACGAGGATTCGAATAAAGACATATTCATATCACCGCTTTCGATATCAACAATGCTGACAATGGCGCTTAACGGCGCAAAAGGCACGACAAAGGAAGCGATGGAAAACGCGTTGTTCTTACAGGGCATGGACCTTGAAGAAATCAACCGCGGCTATGCGTGGCTTATTAACAGGCTTAACGGCATTGATGAAAAAATTAAGCTTGATATAGCAAATTCAATATGGATCAGGGACGGCTTTAATGTTAAACCGGACTTTATTGAGAGAAACCGCAGTTACTTAAACTCCGAGGTAAGGACTTTGGATTTCAGCAAAGCCAACGCTGCGGATACGATAAATATCTGGATATCTCAAAAGACGAATAACCTTATACCCGGTATGATTGATCCGCCGATAGCCGAAGATGTGATGATGTACCTTATTAACGCGATATATTTCAAGGGTGAATGGACTGAACAATTTGAAGAGAAAAATACTTCGGAGAAGGATTTTTATTCGATTGACGAAAAAACCGATAAAGTTTTAATGATGCGGCGTACCGGTAAAATTGATTATTTAAGTACGGATGATTACAAGGCCGTAAGCCTTCCGTACGGGAATAAAAAAACAAGTATGATTTTAATACTTCCTAATAAGGACATTAATGAATTCATCAGCGGCATGGATGATGAAAAATTCAGCGAACTGCTTGATGGGTTAAGACCGGTCAGCGATTTAAACTTGCAGATTCCAAAATTCAAAATGGAGTATGGAATAAAGGAATTAAACAATGTCCTGCAGTCTGTCGGAATGGGGGAGGCTTTATCGCATAACGCCGATTTTACAGGTATTGCAAATAATTTATTCATAAGCAGGGTGCTGCACAAGGCCGTTATTGACGTGAATGAAGAGGGAACCGAGGCAGCCGCGGTAACGGTCGGCGAGATGAAAACCACAGCAGTTATCGAACCTGTTTCGTTTATAGCGGATCGCCCGTTCCTGTTTGTAATTGCGGATATCGAAGAAGGAAACATACTTTTTGTGGGAAAGAAAATATACGGCGAAAGGTAGGAAGACAGGGGGCGGCACCCCCTGCCTTTTCTACTTCTGGTTTTGATCGACATATTCTTTTGCGTTTATTACGCCTTTCTCGGTTGGGATTACGACATTTGAAACACGCTTTGTTTTACGCATATCGGCCCATGGGGCGGTGTTATGTCTTTCAACAGGTTTTTGCAGGTGGGTTGGTTTAATTCTGTTATCATCCATAAAACTGCTCCTTTTATGTTTTATTATGGCTTAATGAACAGAAAAAATGCATATGTTCGATCATGAAATCAAACTTTGCTTTTAATAAAATCTGCGTATTGGTTTTTCTGGAAATGAATAAATGTTCCAATCATGGCTTTATTTCTATGTGTTAAATAATTTTGCTTGGATTAATAATGTTTGTTCTATATAATAATAAATGCAAAGCCAAGTGTTGTTGTTTACATAAAAGAAAGAATATATTGTTTATTTAATATTATTAAGATGTTTACCGTATAATACATGTGCCTCAGAATAGTAACGGTGCAGTAAAAAATATGTTGATTTTGTTTTAAGGCGTAGAAAAGACCGGACGGGAGACCTGATATGACAAAACTAATCTTCAAAAAGATTGCTGTATTTATAGGTTCTTTGTTAATATTGGCTTTACTTCAAGGGTGTAAAATCTCGCGTCAGGAAAAGATTCCGGAGCTTGTAAACCCTGATACGGTTTCTCCTGCCATTACAGCAGAGCCTTCCCCAACGCCGGTTCCGACGCCGATACCAACTCCTGTTCCGACTCCCAATTCTGAGCAGGCTGTTCCATCGTCCGGGAAAACCGGAAGCGAAGTGAAGGTAAAGGGGATTTATCTTACAAGCTGGACGGCAAGCAGTGCGGAAAAAATGGAGCAGTTCATTAAGCTTGCAAATGAAACCGAGATTAATACATTTGTAATTGACGTAAAAAATGACGACGGAATTGTAAGCTATGAATCCGATGTGAAAGCCGTAAGGGATGCGGGCACATTTATAAAGAAATATGATCCCGAAAAATTGATAAAAACGCTGCATGACAACGGGATATATGTTATCGGAAGGGTAGTCTGCTTCCGAGATCCCGCTTATTCGAAAAAATTTCCGGAGCGTGCCGTGAAAAACATAAAAGGCGGACTGTGGAAAGAAGATAGAAAGGATGCCGAAATCACATGGCTTGATCCCTGTGATAAGAGTAACTGGACCTATGTAATAGACATAGCGAAAGAAGCGGCCAAAAAGGGATTTGACGAAATACAGTTCGATTATG
>DATCLI010000054.1:0-9619 GCA_036563955.1 Clostridia bacterium
TTAAATAATCATCACTTCCCAAGGTCAGTCCTGCAATCCGATCGGTTTCACTATCCTTTGCCGATACAAAAATAATCGGTACACTGCTTATGCTGCGAATGGAAGTGCATAACGAATACCCGTCCATTTCGGGCATCATAATATCAAGTACCAGAAGGTCGGCCTTCTTTTCGGTAAAGGCCTTAAGAAGCGAACGGCCGTCCCGAAAGGTTTCCACAAGAAAACCTTCTTTAGTCAGAAAGGATTTTATTATATTCAATATGTTAACTTCATCGTCGGCTATGTAAATCAGCTTCGGATTCATTTGACAGAAACATTCCTTTTCCGCGCCATAATACCACTGCCATGTATATTTTATCACATCCCGGAAAAGAGTCATCCCTTCCGCTCAATTTGCGGCAAATCTGCCGCAAATTTGCCGCAGTTTATCGGAGATTTTGGAATATATCTGTAATTATAATGGTAAAAGCAAACCACGGCGCAGTATATAAAATGCCCGGATTATATGGAGGGATGCTGTAATGAAAAAAAAGAAAATCCGGTGGTTGTTTATTGTAATCCCTGTTGTTCTGATCGCCGGCGCAGCAGGGTGGTACTTTCTGAGGGGCTCAAAGGTTCAGGCAGCTTCGGGAGAAGTTGTTCAGCGTACGGCTGTCGTTAGACGCGGAACGCTTAAGGTAACGCTGTCGGGATCAGGTTCCGTATATCCTTCCGTCAGTACGGATATAAAGGTCAATGTCGACGGAACGATAAAAGAGAATTACCTGAAGGAAGGGAAAGCGGTTAAGGCCGGAGAGGTTCTGCTGGTTCTGAACAAGTATGATTATGACATCTCAAATAAAAAACTGCAGAATACACTGGAACAGAAAGAGATGGCTTACCGGCAGCAGTTGAAGAAAAATGAAGCATTAACCGTAAAGGCTCCGATTTCGGGAAAAATTACCGAGCTGTTTGTGGAAACGGATGATGAAGTCAATAACGGCACAAAGCTTCTGACAATAACAGATACATCCGCCCTAACGGCAGAAGTCAGCTTCAAAAATACATCCGCCCAAAGCATCCTGACACAGCAGGTTATGCTTCATATTCCGGATTATATGACGACTGTTTCCGCTGACATTTTATCAATTCAGCAAAATGCGGATGACGTCGACATAAAGCTTCTCGTAAAAAACCCGGGCTCCCTGAGAGAAGGAATAAGCGTGTGGTGTGAAGCGGAAAGTACGGAAAAAACATTAAGCAGCACAACCGGCACATTGAAATGGTACAGCCAGAAAACCGTTTATGCGCAGGCATCGGGTATAGTGCAAAACCTTAATATTGAACTGAACCAAATTGTTTCCGAAGGTATGACGCTGATTACGCTGTATAACGAAGAGGCCGACATCAACCTGCGAAATGCCCTTCTCCAGGTGGAAGAAGCTAAATACAATATTGAACAGTCCCGTATAGACACCGATCAGTATACTATTACGGCACCAATGGACGGATATATAATCTCGGTAAAAGAACTATTGGTGGGAGATTCACTTAAAAAAGGAGATATTATTTGTTCCTTTATCAATACGGATGAAATGAAATTCGAAATCAGCATCGATGAATTGGATATCAACAAGGTACAGGAAGGACAACCCGTTACTGTCACCACCGAAGCCATTGAAAGCACAAAGGATGATCCCATTGCAGGAAAGGTTTCGAATATCGCTCTTAAAGGCACCACTTCGAACGGTGTGACCAGTTATCCGGTAACTATTTCGATACCGGGAAGGAGCGAATTGAAGGTCGGGATGAATGTTGACGCCGAAATTCAGGTTGTGAATAAGGAAAATACACTGCTTGTACCGTTGGAAGCATTGCAAAAAGTCAGAGATTCCTATATGGTATGGCTGAAAACTACGGATGAGATCCGTGCAGGCAGAGCATACACCGGGGAAACGGATAGATTTGCATCTGCGGCAAATGCCGGGGAAACAGACAGGCCGCTGCCTTCAAACAACCGCAGGTTCGAAAATATGGCGGGCGAAGCAAGAGAAGCACTGCTCAGAAATATCGGAAATCAGGCAGACTCAGGCGCAACATCCGATAATCGCGATTCAGCGGTAAGGCAGCAAATCCGGCCCAGAGAGGACAATTATTATCAGGGTGCGATTCTCGTTCCCGTAGAAACCGGCTTATATAATGAAAATTACATCGAAATTGTAAGCGGCCTGAAAGAAGGGGATATTGTCATTCTGCCGCAGCAGAGTACCAGTACCTCTTCTCCTGCTTTCGGTCAAAACCAGCCAAGGGAAGGATTCAGAATGCCAATGGGCGGAATGGGCGGAATAGGCGGAGGAGGTTTCAGCATGCCGGGAGGAGGAAGACCGTGATAAAAACGGAAGCTTTATCAAAGCACTATCATATAGGCGATACGATAGTTAAGGCACTGGACAATGTAACTCTTCATATCCCGGCGCATTCATTCGTATCAATTGTCGGACCGTCCGGATCCGGTAAATCAACGTTGATGAATCTTCTCGGGTGCCTGGACACGCCGACATCCGGCAGATACCTGCTGGACGGCATGGAAGTGAGTACAATGAATGACAACAGGCTTGCGGAAATCCGGAACCGGAAAATCGGATTCGTCTTTCAGGGTTTTAACCTCGTATCAAAACTGACGGCATTGGAAAATGTGGAGCTCCCGCTAATCTACTCCGGAGCATCGAAAAAAGAAAGGCGCATCCTTGCCGCGGAAGCGCTGGAGAAGGTGGGGCTCACGGACAGGAGCAGCCACCTTCCGTCCGAATTATCCGGCGGGCAGCAGCAGCGTGTTGCCATTGCCAGGGCACTGGTAACGAGGCCGCCCATAATACTTGCCGACGAACCTACGGGGAACCTGGACTCCCATTCCGGCCGCGATATCCTTAAACTTTTTCAGAAATTGCACGAGCTGGGAAACACTATTGTGCTTATTACCCATAACGAGTATATAGCCGGACAGGCCGAAAGAATTATCCGGATTCTTGACGGACAGATCGTCGAAGATGTGGAGGTTGGTTAATATGGGAATATGGCAGGCATACAGGATGGCTGTTAAAAGCATTTTTTCGAATAAAGTACGCTCCTTCCTGACAATGCTCGGCGTAATAATCGGAGTGGCGGCAGTTATTACCGCGGTCGCATTTGCCCAGGGAAGCACGAAACAAATAACGGACAGAATTTCTCAACTCGGGACGGAGTTAATACAGGTAAATATTTTCGGCAGGAATACAAACCGTGATCTGACCTGGGAAACCTTAAACGAGTTTGCTTTGGAAAATGCCGACGTTATTGCCGCAATGGCACCGCAGGTAACCGGAAACATGACCGTGAAAGCGGGAAGGAACAGCCTGTCTACAACCATCCGCGGAACAACTTTTGATTATTCCGTAATTAACAGCCAAAGCGTATCCGAAGGCAGATATATCCTGGATATCGACAGTGATTTAAGGCAAAAGGTTGCTGTTATCGGTTCACGAATAAAAAACAAGCTTTTTGAGAATGAAGACCCCATTGGCAAAACAATAAAAATGGGGGAGCAGATATTTACCGTTGTTGGCGTATTGGAAGAGCTTGAGGACGGAGCGGAGAACACAAAGGACGATCAGGTTATTATTCCGGTTTCCACCGCTCAAAGAATCACCCGGAACTCTGCGATACGAAATTACGCGTTCCTGGCAACTTCCCCGAAGAACGTAAACGAAGCTATGGATAGAATATCGGAATTCCTTACGGGTATATACGGGAACGAAAATATGTTTCGTGTGATGAATTCGGCACAGATGCTCGATACGTTAAATTCGGTAACCGAAACAATGATGACGGTTCTTGGAGGAATTGCAGCCATCTCGCTGCTGGTCGGAGGGATTGGAATAATGAATATCATGCTCGTTTCCGTAACCGAGAGGACGCGGGAAATCGGAATCCGCAAGGCTGTCGGTGCGAAACGAAGGAACATTCTGACACAGTTTTTAATCGAAGCATTGCTTATAACCGGGCTCGGAGGAGCCTTCGGCCTTATCATCGGATGCATAGCCATTTGGGGGATTGGAAAAGCGGGGCTCGTTCCGGCTGTTTATTCACCCTTATGGATGGCATTGTCTTTCGGGATATCACTGCTGGTAGGAGTAATTTTCGGAATGTTCCCCGCAAGCAAGGCATCCAAACTGGATCCGATTATGGCACTAAGACATGAATAGGAGGTTTTTTCAATGAAAAAAAGAACCCATATTATTTTGTTGTGTTTAATTATCACTTTCACATTGACTGTGCAGGTTCCCGCATCGGGCTCAGACAGCCGGGATAACCTTGCCGGTTTCAGCCTGGATATGATGGTCAAGCTTGGAATTTTTGACACGGAACAGGCGGATTTATCTTACGACAGTGCGGTAACCCGCGAAGAATATGTGCGGATCATTGCAAAAATCTCCGGGCAGCAGAAGAAAACCGGCTTATATGAAAATAACAGGCTGTTTCCCGATATCCCCGCTTCACACCGCTCAAACGGCGCAATCGGCATGGCGGCTGAACAGGGTTATATAACCGCAATGCCGGACGGCCTTTTCCATCCCGACGCGCCGGTAACATATTCCCAGCTCGCAGTGGGCGTTGTCAAGCTTCTCGGGTATGCTGAAAGCGATCTGTCGGGAAACTGGCCGTATAATTACCTGAATTTAATGGCAAGCCTTAATATCCTGGACGGCATTAAGTATTCCCCCCAGGCGGAGGTGCTGCGCAAAGATTTCGCGGTTATTATAAACCGCCTGTTTCAGACGGAAATCAAGGGCGGCCAGCAGCTTTTTATAGATACAACCGGTATTTACAAAAACATTATCGTACTGGAAAACGGAAATATACGCACCGACGTTGATCCGTTAAGGATTCTGACCGACTGCGGCGAATTCTATCTGCGGGAAGGCATGCCGCAGCCTGAGGCCGGACACGGTTATATAGTGAAAATAGAAAACAATATTATTCAGGCTTTCATCGACAGGGATCACGAATATGAAAATTATTCGGTCAAGGGTGTATCCGGTCATTATGTTCTTCTTAACAACAGGAAAAGCCTGGAGCTTCCAAAAAACATAAAATATTATTACGGCGGCAAGGAAACAGATTCCGGTTCCGTAACGGATTGTCTGCAGGTAAATTCCTCTTTGATTATCGCTTTTGAAAATGGAGAACCGAAATACGGACTGGTTTATGATCCGGTCTATTCTTCTCCCAAAATCATAACGCAGGCCATGACGAGCGATATGCTGGAATCGATGTATTCGGGCAAGCTTATTGACCGGCAGGGAAAGAGCATCCGCCCGTCACAGCTTGAAGTAAATGATGTTGTATATGAAATTACCGATATATGGAGAAACTACGGATTCATACTCGTTTATACACAAAAAGCGGAGGGCGACGTTACGGCAATCCTGCCGAACCTTATAGCACCGAACACAATCGAAATCGACGGGGTTGCCTATCAGCTTGACTCATCGTTCCCAAAGCTTAAAATAAGCGGCACGGGAGCTATTGAAGCCGGTCAGACCGTTACCGTTCTTTTGGGGAAGGACGGCAAGGCTGTCGATATTATCCTCAGCGGAACCGGAGAGAATGATCATTTTGTACTGGTTGTGGACAGCTTCAGCGAAATATCCCGTAAGGCGGAAGACTTCGGGAAAACGTTATATTTCGTAAATCTTCTTCATACCGACGGCAATATTAAAACATACCTGACAAAACGCGATATGAGCGCGTTAAAGGGCGATCTTGCCACATACAGCGTTTTGGAAACCGGGGAGGACTACGATACGGTTACGCTGACACAGGTTAAATACCTGGAAAAAAAGACACACGAAGTGTTTAAGGATGAGCGCCGGCTGGATAATTCCTATGTAACCGACAATGTTATTATATTTAACCTGATCCATAACGTATACGGTCGAAACAGCGATGCTTCGATTTTAAAATGGTCGGATCTGCCCCCGGGAAAGCTCGAAGCGTCGAAGGTTAAATATATTCATACGACGGGCGACTTTAAGGATATTGATGTTATTTTTCTTGATAATGTCCTTGATGAAGGTATTTCATACGGTCTTGTCACCGAATACAAAACAAACTATACACCAATGGGGGTGGAGCAGGTTATAACGATGCTGATACAGGGAGAAAAATATGTTTATTCGACCGACCCCATATTAGGATTATCAACCGGCACCGTTCTGAAACTCCGCATGAGCGGCGGCGGCATTTTATCGGTTTCCGGCATAGTTTACCCGTACGCCTCATCCGATACGATACAGGCAGCAGACACTTCGAGGGTAAGAATAAAGGATACTACTTACAGATACCACAGAGATTTTGCGGTTTACAGACTGAAAACGGGGAATGTGTGGAAACGGGTCGGAACAAACGAAATCAGCAAAGAAACCGAAGGGACCGTTACACTGTACCTTGATAAGCCGTTAAACTACGGAGGGAAAGTGGTGATGGCTCTTATCCGGTGACCGTACAGGCTTCCGCCGGCTGCTGTCCGGTTTCTTTCACTGTCCTCCTCTTGAATTTATTTTTTTGGGTTTGATATAATAAACGAAAAAAGATCGGAGATTAAATAATGCTTACGGATATTGAGATCGCCCAAAAAGCAAAGCTTAAGCCAATCGAGGACATTGCGGAAATACTTGGGATAAAAAGGGACAGCCTTGAGCTGTACGGTGATTACAAGGCAAAAGTTAAGCCGCCCCTGTATGACTCCGTTAAAGACAGACCTGACGGGAAGCTGGTTCTTGTAACAGCCATTAACCCTACCCCCGCAGGCGAAGGCAAAACCACAACGACGGTAGGCCTTGGACAGGCCATGTCAAAGCTTGGTTTTAAGGCAGTAATCGCTCTGCGTGAGCCTTCTCTCGGCCCTGTGATGGGGATAAAAGGCGGCGCCGCAGGCGGAGGTTATTCGCAGGTTGTTCCTATGGAAGATGTTAACCTCCATTTTACGGGAGATATGCACGCGGTAACCGCTGCCAACAACCTTCTTTCAGCGGCTATAGACAATCATGTCCATCAAGGAAATCAATTAGGCATCGATGTTCGGACAATTGTATGGAAGCGTGCCATGGATATGAATGATAGAGCGCTTAGAAGCATAATTGTGGGTCTTGGCGGAAAAGTGAACGGGTTCCCCCGCGAAGATGGGTTTTTGATAACCGTTGCTTCGGAAGTTATGGCAATACTTTGCCTTGCCAATGATTTAGCAGATTTAAAAGCACGGCTCGGCAGAATTATCGCTGCCCGCGATTTTGACGGGAATCCAGTTACGGCAAAAGATTTGAAGGTCGACGGAGCGATGACGCTTCTTCTGAAGGATGCGCTGAAGCCAAATCTTATACAGACGATTGAAAACACGCCCGCTTTTATGCACGGCGGCCCGTTTGCAAACATTGCGCACGGATGCAACAGCGCAGCGGCCACAAAACTGGCATTAAAGCTTTCGGATTATGTTATTACCGAAGCCGGTTTCGGCGCTGATCTCGGCGCGGAGAAATTCTTCAACATTAAATGCCGCTCTGCCGGGTTAACACCTTCGGCTGCCGTCCTGGTTGCGACGGTACGCGCTCTTAAACATAACGGCGGCGTCAGCAGGGCAAACCTTTCGCATGAGAATTTGCCCGCGCTTAGAGAAGGCATTTCCAATCTTGAGAAGCATATAGAAAACATACGCAAATTCGGCGTGCCTGTTTTAGTTGCGCTTAACCGTTTCGAAACCGATACCGAAGCCGAAATTAAGTTCGTTGTTGACTACTGCGGCAATCTCGGAGTTGATGTCGGTATCAGCGAAGTATTTGAGAAAGGCGGAGAAGGCGGTATCGAACTTGCACGGAAATTATGCCGGCTTATTGAAACTACTCCGTCGGATTTTAAATTCCTTTACGATGTAAACCTGCCGATTAAGCAGAAAATAGAGATTATAAACCGGGAAATATACGGCGGAGGAAAGGTTATTTATACCGATTCGGCTGAAAAAGCGATAAAACAGATTGAAGCGATTAACATGGATAAAATTCCAATATGCATGGCTAAAACACAGTACTCTCTTTCCGATAACCCGGCGCTCCTGGGCCGTCCAACAGGGTTTGACCTTACAGTGAGGGATGTGCGTGTTTCCGCGGGCGCAGGTTTTATTGTCGCGTTAACCGGAGATATAATGACAATGCCCGGCCTTCCGAAGGAACCGGCTGCAAATAAGATTGACATAAGTCTCGACGGTACCATAACCGGATTGTTCTGATAAAATGAGATTATCTCAAAAAATCATTCCCTGCGCACGGGGTAAAGGACAACTTTACCCCGTGTGTATTTCACGCCTTTTCATTAAATAAAGCCGTATGCCGCAACCTTTTCACAGCTTATCAAATTCATTCATGAAAGCTATATGCGCATCCTTTTCGTTTATAACCTCTTCGAGCATAATTGTAAAATTCTTTTGCGCCCAGCAGCGCTTGCTGTTATAGTAACGGTTTATTATCCTCCAGAATTTCGGCGGGAACTGAAGCATACTTTTCATTACTTTCATTTCATCCTGTTCCAAAGGCTCTATTCTTCTGTAGACATCAAGAATAGCCTTAGCCTTTTTTATATCCCAGTTGCATTTTCTCATTCTTCTTCTTAACATATTTACTATGTCGTATATTTTCAGTTCCAAATTGCAGTAATCAAAATTTATAATCGAAGTTTTGTCGCCTTTAATTATTATATTCTGATATGAATAGTCGTGATGGCATATCATGCCTTCTTTTTGTGTCTGTTCAACAAGTTTGTTGTATTTTGATCCGTAAAGTATCTCCAGGCTGTCATAACCGATTTTGTAAAAGTCGTCAAAGTGCTGAATAAACAAATAATCAAAACCGTTGCGTTCCTTTTCGGCCTTTCTTTTCAGCTTACGTATTTCTTCAAGACGCTTTTTGAAACTGTGCGGCAGTTTGCCGAGACTGCTTGGAACAAATTTCGCATCTTTCGGTAAAAAACCGCGCCCCGCTTTATGCATCAAAGCCAGAGCTTCGGCAGCCATCGCCACATCACGGTCATCATCAAACTCGCACTCCCTGCCTTCAATAAGGTTGACCATCGTATACACATTTCCATCGGCTTCAATGAACGGCTGATTGTTTTGCGTAACACAATAAGGGTCTATTCGCGTAAAATTGTTGCTAATAAGATGCGATTTTGCCTGATGGATAAATTCAACACGCTCTTTCTGATACTGGCATGCTTTTATGTATTTCCTGCCGCCGGAGGTTTCCAGGATATATCCCGCACGGTAAGGTTTGATCCCCAAAATATGAATACCATAACTTGTTTCAATTAATCCCTTTGCTTCATGCATACGATTCTCCCATCCAGTCTTTAAACAATGGAAGGAATTGCTTAACGCCCATAAGACAAACAGATGGGCTTAAGGCATGTTGTCTACTGAACAATTATATGCCGTTAAAATATTGATTATACCAAAGCCCCGAAAAACCCAGATACAGACAAAAAGACCCCGCTACAGCAAATATTTTAATATAATCAGCAGTATCACGCCCGGCAGTCCGAGCGTTCCCACGATAAG
>DATCLI010000055.1:0-5017 GCA_036563955.1 Clostridia bacterium
ATTCAAGAAGATAAAGAAGAGGAAAAATCCCTATTCCGCCGCCCACTACCGCTATTTTCTCACCGGCTTCCGGCATCGTGAAACCTCTGCCGAGCGGGCCTACCACATCTATTATATCCCCTTCGCAAAAACCGCATAAAAGACTTGTGCCTTTGCCGCGCCTCATATATGCGATATCAAAGGTTTTATCGGACGGACATACGCTGCATATGCTTATAGGGCGCCTGAGATACGCGTCCAAACCGCTGCTGCAGCGAACGTTTACAAACTGCCCCGGCACAGCTTTACCCGCTATTCGCTTCGAGCGAATCCGAATAAGATAAATATCTTCTGCCAGAGTTTCAGTTTTCACTATTCTTTCACAGAAATCCATTATACCCTCGCTTAAGGTACAAGTATCTTTTTATTTACCCTTACGAATTATAACATACAAATTTTTCTCCCGCCATATCGACTTTTTTCTCGCTTTAACACCGGGAAAAAATCAGGTGGTCCAGCGGATCGAAGCATCACTGGTCGTTCTGGCAGGTATGTGACTTTGATTAGGGTATTTTTGGGTGACGCAATATAGTTAAACAAGCCGGTACATTAGGGAAACCCCTGAATATACCGGCTTATTTATTTAAATCAAAATCTTTATTATTCACGGATTATGCGTATGATTAAAATGACAGAGGACGAAGATCCTTCTATTTTCCTTCCAGGTACTCATTCAAATCATCAACGAGCTCTTTCGCGTCTATACCGTGAACAGCGCAAGCATCCTTTATGCTTTCCGCCGAAGCGGACGGGCAGAACAGGCAATGCATTCCGTGCTTCATGAATACAGGTGCGGTACCTTCATCCAACATCAGCACTTCCCTTATTATCATATCCTCAGTAACCTTAGCCATGCGATCGTACCTCCATAGAATAAATTTTTTGCAAGCGGAATTTTGTTATAAACATCTGTTGGTTCACCCAATATTCAGGGTTTTGATGCAAAGTGTTCTCTTTTTCCAAAATACCGCATCTAACAACAAATTTATTATAACCCAAAGTATTAAAAAGCTGCAATATCATAAACACAAATAAAATTGAACTATTATACAATAACGGAAACAAAAGCTTCATCACATATTAATTCAACGAACGTATCCAGACGGTCATCTCGCCGGCTTCCCTGTTTCCCCATACAAAATACGGAACAGCCTTTATTTCCGTTGCTTTTTTGTTTAATCCGCACGGCTTATACAACTCGTTTTGCCAGCCTTCATCAATTGTCCGCAGTCCTTTTCCCTTAATTACCACTCCTTCCCCGGGTATCGTCCTATCGGTTTCAATTGTAAGGTTTGACGCTGTGTCAATCTCAATTGCCGAAAGGTTTCGTCCGTTGTCCGTCTCCTCAATGCAGTATACTATCGGTCCTCTTTGAATCGCGACTTTTCCGGCGTTAGCGCGGACATTCGGATTTGACCTTATGAACTCAGCCGGCATTTCCATCTTTAATTCTATTTCATCGTTTGCACTCCAACTGCGCTTAATATATGCATAGCCATTCACAAGCTCAGGATTTACTTCTTCGCCGTTTACACAAACCGACCATTTCCTGCACCAGCCCGGAATACGGAGCGCAATCGATACCGGATTTATGTTTTCGGAAACAACACCTATCTTAACATTGCCGTCCCACGGATACCTGCTTTGCTGATTAAGCAGCAGCTTTCCGTTTTCAAGCTCAATTTCTGCTTCACCGCCGATATAAAGATGTATATATGCGGTATTCTTATTTTTTGAGTATATGTATTTATTTAAAGATGTCAGAAGCCTTGTTATATTAGGCGGGCAGCACGCGCATGCAAACCATTTTTGCCGTACCGGCTTCACATGGAATTTGCCCGGATTTTTCTCCGACGCTTCAGGCCAAACCTCAAGAGGATTCACATAAAAGAATCGTTTTCCGTCAAGTGACATCGCACCAAGTACATTATTATACAGCGCACGTTCCATCACATCGGCATATATGCTCTTTTGCTCAATATTCAACATCCTGTGGGCAAAAAATATTAAGCCTATTGAAGCGCATGTTTCAGCATAAATCGTATCATTGGGCAGATCATAGTCAAAGGTGAACGCCTCGCCGTGGTGCGTGGAACCTATTCCCCCGGTAATATACATCTGTTTGGAAACAATATTGTCCCACAGGACCCTGCAGGCATTCATCAGTTCCTCGTCTCCCGTTTCCGCCGCTATATCCGCCATTGCGGAATACATATAAACTGCCCGCACCGCATGGCCAACCGCAGATTTCTGTTCCCGCACCGGTTTATGAGCCTGGTGGTACTTGAGATCCGGTTTTGACGAAACAGCTTTTTTCCAGAAAGAACAACTGCCGCGCTTTTCCCATTCAATATTGAAAAAATTCGGCTCCTTCCCGCGTTCATCAATGAAATATTTACTGAGCTTTAAATACCTTTCATTCCCTGTTGTTTTGTAAAGCTTGACAAGCGCAAGCTCTACCTCCTGATGTCCGTCGTAACCGTGAATTTTTTCCGGTTCGGGTCCGAATACGGTATCAATATGGTCAGCAAAACGGCACATTATATCAAGAAGCTTCCTTTTCCCTGTAGTCTCGTAATAAGCAACGGCGGCTTCCATCATATGACCGGCTGTATATAATTCATGACATTCCTGCAGGTTAGTCCATCTTTTCTCCGGAGCCATAATAGTAAAATATGTATTAAGATAACCATCCGGCTGCTGGGCTTTTTCAATTATGTCAATGATGCTGTCCACTGCGGCTTCGAGTTCGGGATCGGGATGGGACTGCAGGCTGTAAGCTGCAGCTTCAATCCATTTGGCTATATCACTGTCCTGGAATACATAGCCCTTAAAATCTCCTTTCTCAAGACCGGCAGCAATCCGGAAATTTTTTACCGCATGACTTGGTTCCGCATCGGGAACACGATCGTTCAAAGCATCCCACTGGTAAGGTATCACCGAACTGCGTACCAGCTCTGCATACCGCGACCAGAAAGGGTCAAATATCTTTACATTATTTAAAGGAACAGGCTGGCAGTTAGCCATTTATTACACTCTCCTTCCATTAGCGCAAAAAATTTTTCTTTGCATATGAAATATATCAATATTATGAGTATGCCAAATAAAACTTGTTTTGTCAGTATTATAAAAAACACAAAAGGTGGAGGATATTGACTTCTAAACCGAATGCATTTTTATTATTGCACAAGGTTTAAACTTCAAAAGTCTTTCTTAAGGCTTTTGCGATGTAACCTTAATAAAAATCCGCTGTACAATATATAGTGACAAGCTTTAATGTATACCAGCAATGTATTGTACAGCGGAACTCAAAGTATATAACATCGCAAATGCCATTTCTTGTTTTATTATTGACTATAAGGCCGTATTATGGTACTTTTAGCAGGAACGGTTTTTTATTATAAATTTGACGTCTTAGGGAGGTGCAGAATTTGAATTCACTAATTGTAACTTTGGTTGGCATGTTTGTTGTATTCTGTGCACTGCTGCTCATTATTCTGTGTATAGTTATTTACTCACGGTTAATCCGGGGAAAGGCTCCCAAAAACAATAACTATGAAAACAGTTCCGTTAAATCAAATAGCGATGTAGAAAAACCGATATCCGAAAGCAATGTCCTTTCGCAGGCGGATGGTATTGATCCCGAACTGCTCGCTGTTATTACGGCCGCAGCAGCGGCATGCATGCAGGGTACAAATACCGGTTATATGGTCAGATCGATAAAAAGGATTGGTCATACAACACCTATATGGAATGTTGCCGGAAGAAACGAGTATATCCTTTCCCGGCTATAAGCTTGGGCGGGTTACCATCTTGCGTCTTGTTTCATTATGAATTAAAAAGGAAGGGTTATGTTTAATGTGGAATGATTTCTTAAATGCAGTAGAAAGGCTTGCCGCTGAATCTGGCTTCGCAAATATTACCTTTCTGCATTTTGTTTTGATTATAATTGCTTTATTCTTTTTATATCTTGCGATTGCAAAAAAATATGAACCTCTGCTGCTGGTTCCCATTGCATTTGGAATGCTGCTGGCAAATCTTCCGCTCGGCGGATTAACGCACCCTGAACTATGGGATGTACAGCCGTTGGATTTCAATGCAATCCTGCATAACGGAGGCCTGCTGGATTTATTGTATCTGGGAGTAAAGCTTGGTATTTATCCGCCTCTGATTTTTCTCGGGATAGGTGCTATGACAGATTTCGGGCCTCTTATCGCGAACCCGAAAAGCCTTTTACTCGGCGCCGCCGCACAATTCGGCATATTCGGAACATATATAGCGGCTATGCTATTTGGTATTTTTACTCCGCAGCAGGCAGCTTCAATCTCAATAATCGGTGGGGCGGACGGTCCTACCGCTATCTGGCTTACATCAAAACTCGCTCCGGAGCTTCTCGGACCTATCGCTCTTGCGGCGTATTCGTACATGGCTCTTGTGCCGATCATTCAGCCTCCAATCATGAAGGCGCTTACCACAAAAAAGGAACGCGAGGTTGTAATGCAGCAGCTTAGGCCTGTTTCAAAGCTTGAAAAAATACTTTTCCCGATTATTGTATGCACGCTTGTTATACTTATTCTGCCTTCATCGGCGCCCCTTATAGGAATGCTTATGCTTGGAAACCTGTTCAGGGAAAGCGGTGTTGTCGGAAGGCTGAATGATACTGCCCAAAATGCGCTTATAAATATTGTTACAATCTTTCTCGGGCTGACAGTAGGCTCTACAGCAAGTGCGGACAAACTCAGTCAGCCTGGATTCGGCCTTCAGGCTCTGCTTATTATTGGGCTTGGCCTTGCGGCATTCTGTATTGGTACTGCTGCTGGAGTTCTATTTGGTAAATTGATGTATTTGTTCTCCGGGGGAAAAATAAATCCGTTAATAGGTTCCGCCGGAGTATCGGCAGTTCCGATGGCAGCGCGTGTTTCGCAAAAAGTCGGCCAGGAAGCGAATCCGCAGAATTTTCTTCTGATGCATGCTATGG
>DATCLI010000056.1:0-10863 GCA_036563955.1 Clostridia bacterium
ATCTACAATCCCTCATGAAGCCCCGGGTGTATATGGCGCGGGTAAAGTCTTATTCAAACCGGCTGCAGAAGGAACCGGCGTTATAGCGGGAGGACCTCTGCGTGCCGTATTAGAGCTTGCCGGTGTTCGAGATATCCGGACAAACTCGCTCGGTACGAATAATCCCACAAACATGGTTCGCGCCACCATTGACGGCCTTTCACAATTGCATACGGTAGAGGAATATGCCAGGTTGAGAGGAAGGTCAGTGGAAGATATTTTGGGATAGGAGGCTTTTTTCCATGGGCAATTTAAAAATAACGCTTGTAAGAAGTACGATAAAATCGAAAAAAGATCAGAAAGCTACGATAGAAGCGCTTGGTTTGAAAAAAATCGGCAGTTCCGTAACCCAGAAGGACAATCCACAGATTCGGGGAATGATTAAAAAAGTAGAGCATCTCGTGGAAGTGGAAGAAGTGTAGGGAGGTGAAAACCCATGAATTTATCTGAATTAAAGCCTAAAGTTTCAAAAAAGCAGCCAACCAGAAAAGGCAGGGGTGAAAGCTCCGGAAAAGGGAAAACAGCAGGCAGAGGGCATAAAGGCCAGAAATCGCGTTCAGGAGGCGGTGTCAGACTTGGATTTGAAGGCGGTCAGATGCCTTTATACAGAAGAGTGCCCAAAAGAGGTTTTAATAATATATTTGGTAAAACGTATACGGAAGTTAAACTATCCGACCTGGATAAATTTGATAAAGGAACAGTTGTAAACGCCGAACTGCTAAAAGATAAAGGCATAATAAAAAAGATAAATGACGGTATCGTAATAATTGGAACGGGAGAAATTACAAAGAGCCTTACCGTACAGGCCGCCAGGGTTACTAAATCAGCCCGGGAAAAAATTGAAGCTGCGGGAGGAAAGGTAGAGGTGGTATAAGTTATGGAAAACAGCATATTTTCAGCCTTAAGAAATGCATGGAAGATCCAGGATCTCAGGAAAAAAATATTTATGACTGTTGTAATGCTGTTAATATTCCGGCTTGGCACGCATATACCCGTTCCGGGTCTAAGCGCTGCTGCGCTTAAGGATCTGGCTTCCGGAGGGGGTTCGCTTTTCGGATTTTTCAATATCATTTCCGGGGGCGCCTTTCAGAACGCCAGTATATTTGCCATGTCAATCTCCCCATACATTACTGCCTCAATTATTATACAGCTTCTGACTATTGCGATACCAAAGCTCGAACAGCTTTCAAAGGAAGGCGAGCACGGCAGAAAGGTAATGGCGGAATGGACCCGTTACGGATCGGTTATCTTGGGGTTTATCCAGGCGTCGGCGCTTTACGGCGGTATCCGCAGTGCCGTAGTAAAACCGAGCGTATGGTCATATTTCACTATAACACTGACTTTTACAGCAGGCACGGCTTTCCTTATGTGGCTCGGTGAGCAGATAAACGAATATGGGATAGGAAATGGAATTTCACTATTGATATTTGCAGGAATTATAAGCCGAGGCCCGGACACTTTTATAACACTTATCGGTTATTTAAGCGCCGGTTCACTCGGTGAAGGAGCTATTGGATATATTGTAATTGGAATAATAGGGTTGATATTTATCGCTTCTGTCGCTCTGGTCATTTATGTTCAGGAAGCCGAGCGCAGGGTACCCGTGCAGTATGCGAAAAGGGTTGTCGGCCGCAAAATGTACGGCGGGCAGAGCACGCATATTCCGATAAAAGTTAATTCGGCAGGGGTCATACCTATAATATTCGCAATGTCGTTTGCTACTTTTCCTCCGACAATCATAAACCTTATATGGGGAAACAGTGAAACAGGGCCGTTTTTGACATACCTTAAGACTATGAATGAAAAACCGTGGTTTACAGTCGTCTACGCTTTATTGATCATGTTCTTTACATTCTTTTATACCATGGTTTCGTTCAATCCGATAGAACTGGCCAATAACATAAAAAAGAACGGCGGATTTGTTCCGGGGATTCGCCCGGGAAAACCTACATCGGATTATATATCTAAGGTATTGAACCGCGTAACATGGTTCGGAGCTCTTTTCCTGGCATTTATTACTATCTTTCCGTCATTGCTCCAGACGTTTACTAAAATATCCAATGTTTGGTTCGGTTCGACATCACTGCTTATTATGGTCAACGTTGCCATGGAGACTGTTCAACAAGTAGAATCCCAGATGCTTATGAGGCATTATAAGGGATTTTTGGATTAATACCTGAGCGGTTAAGATGATATTCGATTTTTATACCTGATGATTAGCTGATATCGTCTGAAGTAAAAATCTTGTATCGTATAATAAGGGGTTTATCAATGAGAATTGTTTTACTTGGCGCCCCTGGCGCCGGAAAGGGAACACAGGCAGGTGTTCTGTCAAAAAAGCTTGATATACCACATATTTCAACAGGGGATATATTCCGCGCCAATGTCCAGAACGGTACGGAATTGGGTTTAAAAGCAAAAGAGTATATGGACAGCGGAAAACTTGTTCCCGATGATTTGACTATCAGCATTGTAAAAGACAGGCTTTTAAAAAGCGACTGCCAAAGAGGTTTTATACTGGATGGGTTCCCAAGGACAATTCCGCAGGCCGAAAACCTTGATAATGAATTAAACAGCCTTGGGATTAAACTCGACGCAGCAATAAACCTCGAAGTCCCTGACGAAGTGATTGTACGCAGGATGAAAAACCGGAGGGTATGCGGCGAGTGCGGCAAACCGTATAACATTCTTACATTGAAGCCAAAGAGGGAAGGGATTTGCGATGTCTGCGGCGGCCATCTGCTTATCCGCGACGACGACAGAGAAGAAACAGTCAGGGAACGCCTGAGAGTATATTATAAAAACACAGAACCACTTATAGAGTATTACGACAGTAAAGGCATTCTTTATAATTTTGACGGCACTAAGGATATAGAGGTCACTACGGGAGAGATTATCGAAAAACTGGAACAAATACGGAAAGACAGAGCAGGCGGAATTTAATGATTACGGTAAAATCGGAGCGCGAGCTTGATATTATGCGGAGAGCCGGGCATATTGTAAAGATGGCTCTTGACAGAATAGAGGAATTGATTGCTCCCGGTATTACAACTTTTGAACTTAGCAAGGAAGCCGAAAGAATTATTATAAAGGCGAATGCCGTTCCTTCTTTTAAAGGCGTGCCGAACCCATACGGGGGGATTGATTTTCCGGCTGCGATATGCGCGTCGGTAAATCATGAGGTAATACATGGAATCCCTAACAATGTGCCGCTGAAAGAAGGGGACATTGTAAGTATTGATATCGGAGCAATATATGAAGGTTTTCATGGGGATGCCGCCAGAACCTTTGAGGTTGGGCGTGTTTCACCGGAGGCTCACAGGCTGGTTGAAGTAACGAGGGAGAGTTTTTATAAGGGTATTGAAATGGCAAGGGAAGGCATGCATATACGCGATATTTCATCGGCAATCCAAAAGTATGTTGAAGCCAACGGGTATTCAGTTGTAAGGGATTTTGTCGGTCACGGTATAGGCACTCAAATGCATGAACCCCCGCAGATACCGAATTTTGTTACATCAACGAGAGGACCAATGCTGAGAAGAGGTATGACACTCGCAATTGAGCCTATGGTAAACGAGGGGCGCCCGGATGTGGAGATATTGGCGAATAAATGGACGGTTGTTACAAGCGACCGGAAACTGTCCGCTCACTATGAGAATACGGTCGCGATAACAGGAAATGAACCGGAAATACTTACAAGATGATGGCTTTTTAAAACGGAATCTTGAAAAATCGGATGACTTCCTATAAAATAAAAAGGCATTTATACAGTAAGTAAACGGTTTTACTGTTTAGCGGAAATTACATTAGGTTAATAAAAGTATCGCTTTTAAAAGGATGGTAATGATGGATTGCTCGGAGCCTGTTATAGGCAGAGTCGTATATTCGAAAGCAGGCAGAGATAAGGGGAAAATACTTGTAGTAGTTGGAATTATTGACGAGAATTTTGTGTTGGTGGCAGACGGGAGTCTGAGGCCGATTGAAAGGCCTAAAAAGAAAAGAATGAAGCATTTGAAGTTTACGGACATAACCGTGGATTATATTGCGGTTCTGATTAAAAAAGGCGATAAACCGACCAATACGGAAATTAAAAACACTATTGCGGAACTTATGGAAAAGATAAATTGAAAAAATTAAGGAGGGTTACAATTTGTCAAAAGAAGATGTAATTGAGGTTGAAGGAAAAGTGGTGGAAGCAATGCCGAACGCTATGTTCAGGGTGGAACTTGAAAACGGGCATAAAATCCTTGCTCACATTTCCGGTAAACTGAGAATGCATTATATCCGCATACTGCCGGGTGATAAGGTTACGGTTGAAATGTCGCCCTACGATCTTACCCGCGGACGAATTACCTGGAGAGGGAAATAATTACTGCAGAATAGGAGGGGCTGAATTATGAAAGTAAAACCTTCAGTGAAGAAGATATGTGAAAAATGCAAGATTATACGCAGAAACGGAAGGGTAGTGGTTATTTGCCAAAACCCCAAGCATAAACAGCGTCAGGGTTAATGCACTTTGATGAGGTTTATGTTTTCTGTCGTGATAAAAACAGCTCCGGAATTATCCGGGCAACTGAAAATTAAGATTTTTACGGCGCGGCTGAACAAGTTATATAAAAATTTGTTGCCGGAAAATCTTTGATATATATTGTTTTAGCTGCCCATTGGCAGCAAGATAACTGGGTAAAATTTACGGTGTAAATTTTTGAACATGAATAATTTAACGGCCGCAAAGGCCAGTAAAAAATAATGCGAACACATTCGGAGGTGTAAAACATTGGCTCGTATTGCAGGAGTAGATCTGCCAAGAGATAAAAGAGTTGAGATAGGACTTACCTATATATTCGGCATAGGCAGAAGCCGTTCCGATCAAATACTTAAGAAGACGGGAATTAATCCGGATACACGAATCCGTGATCTTACCGACGATGAGATTAATAAACTCAGGGAGACCATTGAAAAAGAATATGTGATAGAAGGAGATCTCAGAAGGGATATCGCATTGAATATCAAACGGCTTATTGAGATCGGCTGCTATCGCGGAAGGCGTCATAGGGTCGGGCTGCCTGTGCGCGGTCAGAGGACCAAAACCAACGCAAGAACCAGGAAGGGCCCGAAGAAGACAGTGGCTAACAAGAGAAAGTAAACGGAGGTTGTTGATTAAATGGCTGCAAAAACTACAAGAAGGACCAGAAAAAAGAGGGAAAAGAAGAATATAGAGCGCGGCAGCGCACATATTCGTTCATCTTTTAATAATACAATCGTTACCATTACGGATGTCCAGGGAAACGCTATTTCATGGGCAAGTGCAGGAGGTCTTGGCTTCAGGGGTTCAAGAAAAAGCACTCCTTATGCTGCCCAGCAGGCGGCGGAAACGGCAGCGAAAGCCGCTATGGAGCATGGCATGAAGACAGTATCGGTATTTGTAAAAGGACCCGGTTCGGGTCGTGAAGCGGCAATTCGTGCACTGCAGGCAGCCGGACTTGAAGTAAGCCTGATTAAGGATGTTACCCCTATCCCCCATAACGGATGCAGACCACCTAAAAGAAGAAGGGTATAGCTTAATACTGGCTTATTAATACTTTTAAATTTGTTTGGAATAAGAAACATAAATATTGTCAATTATTTATATAATTGTTTGTTTACCGGCCGTTTTTTTGCCTCGTACCGTTTGTAAGGCGATTCGATTGAACGAGATGGATTTGGCCGAAAAAAATTTATTAAACCAGTAAATCGGAGGTGTAAATATAAAATGGCAAGATATACAGGAGCATCTTGTAAACTCTGCCGGAGAGAAAGCCAGAAGCTTTTCCTTAAAGGAGAAAGGTGCTATACGAATAAATGTTCTATTGACAGAAGAGCCTATGCTCCGGGCATGCATGGCCAGCAGCGGAAAAAGGTTTCCGAATACGGAATCCAGCTTCGCGAAAAGCAAAAAGCGAAGCGTTTCTATGGAGTATTGGAAAGCCAGTTTAGAAAATATTACGAAATGGCAATTAGAAAGAAAGGAATTACGGGCGAAAACCTGTTGCAGATCCTCGAAAGCCGCCTTGATAATGTGGTCCACAGATTAGGTTTTGGCGTATCGAGAGATGAATCACGGCAATTGGTTACTCATGGGCATTTCCTGGTAAACGGAAAAAGAGTCAATATTCCATCATACCTTGTTAAGCCCGGCGATGTAATTGAAGTTTCGGAACAGAGCAAAAAGTCTCCGCGCTTTAAGGAAATTCTTGAAGTTACCGGTGGAAAGGTTATACCGAAATGGCTGGAAGCGGATCATGAAAACCTGAAAGGAAAAGTTCTTACCTTGCCTGACAGAGAGGATATCGATTTGCCGATACAGGAACATCTGATTGTCGAGCTGTATTCCAAGTAACCGGTTTGTTTATAAATCTTTGCAGCTGATTTTTTAAAGCATTTGCGAACCTGAGAATTCCACAGGGTAGTTATAAGGGTCAGTTGCCCTGATATCATAGATATGCTTTATGGCAAATCCGATATCATACCTTCATTAAGGAATATGCGGGGAGGGTCTTTGAATGATAGAAATTGAAAAACCAAAAATTGAATGTGTTGAAATGGCAGAAGACTACAGCTATGGGAAATTTGTAATTGAACCGCTAGAGAGGGGTTATGGCATTACCTTGGGAAATTCGTTAAGGAGGGTGCTCCTATCGTCGCTTCCCGGCGCTTCCGTTACTTCGATAAAAATAGACGGGGTACTGCATGAATTTTCTACTATTCCAGGGGTTGTCGAGGATGTAACCGAAATAATTCTTAATATCAAGGAGCTGGCGCTTAAAATTCATTCGGAAGGTCCAAAGGTTATTTATATTGACTACGAAGGCGAAGGCGAAATAAAAGCTGGAGATATAAAGACCGACGCGGATGTCGAAATTCTCAATCCGGATTTGCATATAGCGACAATAAACGGCAACAACCGTTTATATATGGAGCTCATGGTAGATAACGGGAGAGGATACGTACCTGCCGATAAGAATAAACAGCCTAACCAGCCAATTGGAATTATCCCTATTGATTCAATTTACACACCTGTCAAAAAGGTGAATTACAGTGTGGAAAATACACGTGTCGGACAGGTAACGGATTTTGACAAATTGACAATAGAAGTGTGGACAAATGGAAGCATAAAGCCGGATGAAGCTATCAGCCTGGGCGCTAAAATATTAAGCGAGCATCTGAACCTTTTCATCAACCTTACTGATCATGCAAAAGATACCGAAATAATGGTTGAGAAGGAAGAAACGAAAAAAGAAAAGGTTCTCGAAATGACAATTGAAGAGCTTGACCTGTCGGTCCGTTCGTATAATTGCTTAAAACGCGCGGGGATAAACACGGTTGAAGATTTGATCAGCAAGACGGAAGAAGACATGATGAAGGTCCGCAACTTAGGGCGAAAGTCGCTTGAGGAAGTTGTGCAGAAACTGGAAGTCCTCGGGCTGTCTCTTGCCCCGTCGGAAGATGTGTGATTTATTGAAAGCGATTTTTTCTGAATAGTTATAAATACTTTTTTAGAATGTGAGGCTTTAGGCCAAATAATTAAGTTATTGGCTTAGGTATTGCAAAGGAGGCGAACAAGCATGGCATGGCAAAGAAAATTGGGAAGGCCAACGGATCAAAGGAAGGCTATACTGAGAAATTTGGTAACTTCACTTATACAATATGAAAGAATTGAAACAACCGAAACTCGTGCTAAGGAAGTAAAGGCCATAGCAGACAGTCTTATATCCCTTGCGGTGAAAGAGTGTGACAATTTCACTACGAAACAAACGAAGGTCAGCACGGCCGTACTTGACAGCAAGGGGAAAAAGATAACCAAATCGAAGAAATCAAAAAACGATAACAGTTATGATGTCGTAGAGCGTGAAGAAAAAACCGAAATGAAACCGGTAGACAGTCCGTCCAGGCTTAGTGCGAGAAGAAAGATGATTTCCTGGCTGTATAAGGTAAAAGACAATAACGGGAAAAATATTAACCTTGCAAATAAGTTATTGGATGAAATAGGGCCGCGTTATAAGGAAAAAAACAGAACAAGCGGTTTCACAAGAATGTACAGGGTCGGGCCCAGAAGGGGAGACGCAGCGGAAATGGTTATCCTTGAATTGATCAAGGATTAATACGAGTAAAATAAACCCCGGAAAGGAGAGCGGAGAAATTCGTTCTCCTTTGTTTTAAGGGATCTCTTTGGGTAATATTATTGGTAATAATATATGCCTAAACCGATAGTTTATTGGAGTACAATATGGAAGCTATTGTCGTGAACGACTTGAAATACGAATATTATATCCGGGGAAACAGACAGCCTGTAATTGCGCTTGACGGTATTTCGTTCACCGTAAACGAAGGCGAATTTGTAGCAATAGTCGGAAAGAACGGTTCCGGCAAATCCACGCTGGCTAGGCACCTGAACGGCATTTTACTGCCCGGTGGGGGTTCTGTTTGTGTTTTCGGGCGATATACCGATGCACAGGAACTTATCTGGGATATAAGGCGCACTCTTGGAATGGTTTTTCAAAATCCGGACAACCAGCTCGTCGCCACGACTGTCGAAGAAGATGTCGCGTTTGGCCCCGAAAACCTTGGAATTGAACCTGACGAAATCCGTAACAGGGTTAAAGAGTCTTTGGAAAAAGTCAATATGGAGAGTTTCATTGAATATTCTCCGCATATGCTTTCGGGAGGTCAGAAGCAGAGGATTGCTATCGCCGGAGTGCTTGCAATGCATCCAAAATGCCTTGTGCTCGATGAAGCGACATCCATGCTTGATCCGGAAGGCCGCAAGGATGTAATGTTGATATTAAAAAAACTAAACAGCGAAGAGAACATAACGATTGTGCTTATTACCCATCATATGAATGAAGCTGCGCAGGCTGACAGAATAATAGTTATGGATGAAGGGAAAGCTGTGTTGTCGGGTAAACCTCATGAAATATTCAGTGAGTACAAGATTTTAAGACAAATAGGGCTTGATATTCCGCAGGTTTCGGATCTGTATGTGCGCATGAAAAATGAGGGGCTGATAAATAACGGGAGGATTCCCGTTTTAATTGATGAAGCGGAACAAGTGTTTACGAATGTTTTATCAAACCCGAAAACAAATGTTTATTATTATGACACCGGTACGGCGAGACAGCCGCGTGAAAAGATAATTGAAATAAAGAACCTGTCGTACACATATATGGCCGGCACCCCGTATGAGCGCCATGCCCTGAGGGATGTTTCGCTTACCGTTTACAAGGGTGAAAGGCTTGGAATAATAGGACATACAGGCTCCGGAAAATCAACGCTTATACAGCACCTGAACGGTCTTTTATCTCCCGCAGCGGGAACTGTAGAGGTTTCCGGAATTATACCTAAAGGCAAGGCGTTGAAAGAACTCAGAAGAAAAGTCGGCCTTATATTTCAAAACCCTGAAGATCAATTGTTTGAGGAAACCGTTGAAAAGGATATCGCTTTTGGGCTTAAAAAAATGGGCCTTCCCGACAATGAGGTGAAAAGGCGCGTTAATGAAGCAATTCATATTACGGGCTTACCTGCCGATATATTAAAAAAATCGCCGTTTGAGCTGTCCGGGGGGCAGAAAAGAAGAGTTGCCATCGCGGGAGTGATTGTGATGGAACCGGATATTCTTGTGCTCGATGAACCTACCGCCGGTCTTGATCCTCAAGGCAGCGCCGGAATATACGAATTTCTCTCCAGGCTCAATAAAAGCAAAAATACAACAATTATTATAGTATCGCACACAATGGAAGATATCGCGCGTTTCTGCGATCGCATCGCAGTGATGGAAGAAGGGGAAATTATTATGGTCGATGAAACGCGCTGTGTCTTTTCAAATAAGGAATACCTTGAAAAAAAAGGTCTGGATGTACCTCAGATTACCGAACTGTTTTACCGTCTCAGCCAAAAAAATCAAAACATAAGGAAAGATATTCTCACGGTACCGGAAGGGCTGGACGAAATAAAGAGGATAATGCAAATATAGAAATCGAAGCTCAAAAAAAGAGGGTTTTTCAATGCTGAAGAATATAACCCTGGGGCAGTATATACCTGGAAAATCAATCCTTCACCGGGCTGACCCGAGAACAAAAATGATATGGATCCTGCTGATAATGGTATCGGTTTTCATAGCAAACAATGTCTATGGTTATGTAATGCTTATTGCTCTTACGGCAATTGTGCTGTTAACCGGAGAAGTACCCGTTAAGCACACGCTCAGGGGTTTAAAACCGCTGTTGATAATTCTTATTATAACAGCCGCTATCAATATATTCACATTTTCCGGGCAGACAGTTCTATGGTCGGCAGGGGCGGTTAAAATCACGCTTGAGGGAATCTTGCATGCGATTGCCATTACGATAAGGCTTTCAATAATAGTGATTATGGGTTCGGTGCTTACTCTTACAACAACGCCTATTGCGCTGACGGACGGTATCGAAAGCCTTCTGTCTCCATTGAAAAAAATAAAAGTTCCGGTTCATGAAATGGCTATGATGATGTCGATTGCACTGCGTTTTATTCCCACACTAATGGAGGAAACCGACAAAATAATGAAAGCGCAGGCTTCGCGAGGAGCTGATTTTGATACCGGAAACTTACTGCAAAAGGCAAAAAGCTTTATTCCCGTTCTTATTCCACTGTTTGTCAGTGCGTTTAAACGGGCGGAGGAGCTCGCAACGGCTATGGAATCAAGATGTTACAGAGGGGATGTCGGGCGCACAAGGATGAAAAAATTAGCGTATACCAGAGTGGATATACATATAAGCATTTTCATGGTTTTGTTTATAGCAGTTTTCATTG
>DATCLI010000057.1:0-4135 GCA_036563955.1 Clostridia bacterium
GTTTGGAACGTAGGGAATTGATGCGGGATTATTCACGACAAAATTAAAGGAGGGGTTCCTGATGAAACATATATGGCTTATTATCGCTGCTTCTTTGCTTGCAGTGCTATTATTGACCGGATGCGAAACAGGCAGAATAAAGGAAATTACACTATGTGAAGTTACGCACTCTATTTTTTACGCACCTCAGTATGTCGCAATAAACAAAGGCTTTTTTGAGGAGGAGGGGCTTAAGGTTACCCTGGTAAACGGAGCAGGCGCGGACAAGGTGATGACCGCGGTGCTTTCCGGCCAGGCGGAGATTGGATTTTCCGGACCGGAAGCCTGTGTATATGTGTATAACGAAGGAAAGGAAGACTACAGTATAGTGTTTGCACAGCTTACAAAAAGGGACGGTTCTTTTCTTGTAGGAAGGGAGCCGATGCCGGATTTCAAATGGGATGATGTAAGAGGGAAAATGATAATTGGCGGGAGAAAAGGCGGCGTTCCCGAAATGACGCTTGAATACGTGCTGAAACAGAATAATATAATACCGGGCAAGGATGTCGAAATAGACACTTCAATACAATTTGCATTGATGGGCGGAGCGTTTCTTTCGGGACAGGGCGATTTTGTGACGCTTTTCGAACCTGTAGCTTCAAGCTTCGAACGTGAAAAAACGGGTTACATTGTATGTTCAATCGGCCAGGAAAGCGGTGAGATTCCTTATACGGCTTACTATGCCAAAAAAAGCTATATTGAAAAGAATCCCGATATAATCCAATCCTTTACAAATGCCATATACAAAGGACAGCAGTGGGTTGAAAATCACAGCGACAAAGAAGTTGCCGAAGCGCTGCAGGAATCGTTCCCCGAATCGGATCTCGAGCTTCTGGAGATAGTTGTTAACCGCTATAAAACACAGGATGCATGGAATAAAACACCTGTGATGAAAGAAGAGGCATTTAACCGGCTCCAGGAAGTTATGAAGGAGGCGGGAGAACTTAAGGAAATGGCTCCATATGATAAAATCGTGGATAACACATACGCCGATAATGCAATTAATAAATAACGCGTTTATAGAAAATTTCAAATCAGGCGCTTGCTCCAATCCGGTTGGAGCAAGCGAATCTTTTTATTTTCGCCAGGCTGCCGAAACTGAAACGGGCACATTATAGTAGCAGTTTCAAATTTTATAGTCTATTACGAAAGCGCGGTAGTCCTCAAGCATTTCCTTAAGCAGTTCAGGTGTGTTCAGGTGGTAAGGGCAGTTGTTAAGACAGTGGCCGCATTCTATGCAATTTTCGATGCGTTCCATATTTTCCTTCCACTCACCGGTAATATAGTCTTCATAAGGAGCCCTTCTTAACATAAATTTCATCCGTGCGGCCGTAGGAATCGGAATATCTGCGGGGCAGGGCAGGCAGTAACCGCATCCTCTGCAGAAATTGCCAGACAGTTCTTTTTTATCTTTTTCGATTAAATTTTTCATTTTTTCATCTATCGACGGAGGGTTTTTCCCTAAATCAATAAACTGATTAAGTTCGGTTTCCCGCTGAATTCCCCAAATAGGAACAACATGCGGATAATTCCATATAAAAGAAAATGCTGCATCCGCATTTATGATTAACCCTCCGGAAAGTGCCTTCATAGCAATAAATCCTATGTTTTTATCTTTGCACAAAAGAGCCAGGTTAATCTCTTCATTTGTAGAAAGATAGTTAAACGGGTATTGAATCGTTTCATACAGCCCGGATTGTACAGCTTCTCGGGCTATTTCAAGACTGTGGCTTGTTATGCCGATGTGACGGATATATCCTTTATTTTTGGCCTCAAACATTGCTCCATAAAGCTCATCTTCCTTAATGGGAAGGCTGTCAGGGTTATGAAACTGGTATATATCAATGTAATCGGTATTAAGATTGTTAAGGCTGGTTTCGAGGTGTTCCCAGAATGTATCGGCATCCTTAGCATGAGTCTTCGTGGCGATAATGATATCTTTCCGGACAGAAGACAAAGCGTTGCCGATTTTTTCCTCGCTGTCTGTATAAAATCTTGCAGTATCAAAAAAATTAATTCCGTTTTTATATGCTTTTTGAAGCAATTTCTTTGCTGTATCCATCGATACGCGCTGTATTGGCAGTGCGCCAAAAGCTACACGGGATACTTCCAGACCTGTTTTACCCAATATTATTTTTTCCACTTAACCATTTCCTCCAATATAAAAAACAAAAATTTCATTCAATAATATAATTTTAATAATACAATGAAACGCTGTGCCGATCAAGTAAGCGAAAGTCTTTGAACTTTGTTTTGCAGGGTATGTTATAATAGGTTTATCCTGTTATTGGATGGAAGTGAATAATTTATAGGTAAGGAGGAAAGGTTTTAATGAACCAGGATTTTATTAAATTTATAAATAACGACAGGTTTGCGAAGCTCGTCGGAACGGAACTTGTGAAGGTAGAACCGGGTTATGCGGTTGCTGAAATGAAGATAGGCGAAAAACATCTGAACGGTATAGACAAGGTGCAGGGAGGAGCAATCTTTGCACTCGCTGATTATGCTTTTGCTGCTGCTTCGAATTCAGAAGGCATAGTTACCGTGGGCATTAATGTTAACATATCATATATTAAATTTCCTCAAGGAAAAGTCCTAAGGGCTGAAGCAAGGGTTATTTCAACAAGCAGGAGAGTTTGCCATGTTGAAGTAAACATTGTTGATGGGGACAATGTTTTAGTTGCAAAAGCAGTTTGTACGGGATACAGAAAGCTGCAGGAAGCATAAGCCGGTCAATGCGGCAAACCGGAGGTAAATACCGGCAGACAGCGTACCAAAACAGCATTTAGCAATAACCAGGCGGTAAACGGAGTCAAATTAACTGCGCAGGAACTTAAACCATTTGAAATTGATCCTGCTTCCGGGAAGGAATATAAAGGTCAGCTTTTGTTTTCCCGTAACAGGTTCTATTGAAAACTCGCGCACGGTATACTCGGGCGAACAGGGGAATTCGGCAATATGGCCTACGGTGTTTAACCCGTCGCTGAATCGTATATGTATTGTGTTGTTTGCATTGTTCGAGCTTGCGCATATCAATAACCTGTCAGTGCCCGTATCTGTAAAATCCATATCGTCGAATTCAATCGAAACATTATTGCCTATATCTTCGACAGCATCCTCCGTTATCCTGTAAGTGTCTCCGTATATGCGGCTGCAGTCTTTTACACATATCTTCTCATAGGCTTTATCGATTTTTTTAAAGCTGAAGCCTTTTATATTGATCCTTTTTCGCAGCGCAAAACTTATTGTTTTTATGCCGCTGATGCGTTTGCGCAGTTTATATGCCTGCTCCTGGTATGTATTCCAGATTGAGCCCTTTGTGTAGATTACCGTGTCAAGAAGTTCGCTTCCCGGTTCACCGGGTATCCCTTCCCAAATTTCGATAGGGAATACTTCCTGGTCGGGCGAGAATATCGGAATAGTTATCTCATCGGAGCCGAAATCGCCAAAGTTTATATTTTTGAATCCGATAACGGTTTCAGCGCCGTCAATCGGTGTCGTGACGCCGCGTTCAATTCCGATTCCAAGCTCACGGCTGCAGTAGTTGTACTGGCTGCCCGAAATGAAGGAGTAAGGATCAAGGTTCGCCTCACCGAATCCTGAAATCTCAAACTCAAGCTGTGAATACATGCTGATGTAATTACGTCCGTTCCTTGCCGCGCAGCGAAGCCGTACTTTCCCGTCGGTTTTAGCTGTTAATACTGCGGTTTTCCCATTGGCTTCGACGTCGGCAATAATTGAATCATAGCCGGAGTCATCCGTAACGCGCCATTCGACATCCTGATACGAAGTGTTTTCCGGATGAAGTATTGCTTTTACGGTGACTGATCTTTTATTTTGATCCAGGCGATTGCCGTCAAGGCTCACAAGCTCAATTTTTCGTACAGGGATTTCTTTTTTCGGATCACTCGACTTGTTTTCAAAAAGCGTATTGCTTAATCCTTCGGGATAACTGCATGGAATAGAACTAATCTTCAAAGACTGCGTTTCCATACCTGATGATGACACTGTTATTTCCATATCCCCCGGTTCATACGTCGAAGCGACAATAGCGAGCAGTTTGCCGCTGAACAGCCTTTTGCTCGTCCCTTTATAC
>DATCLI010000058.1:0-2368 GCA_036563955.1 Clostridia bacterium
GCGGCATTTTTGCTGATTCTTTTTCTGTCGATACCGCGGTTTGATACAAGTAAAATTGCTCCGTGGCTGGGTCCGGGGCCGGCTGCAATCATGAAAGAACTTATACCGAATATTTCAGCTTATTCAGAATTGATAGTATTATTTTTTATTATACCATATTTAGATGGCAAATCTGATTATGTCGGTATCGGAAAATACGCTATCCTCGTGTCTGGCTTCTTTTATACCATATGTACGCTTACTTATATGCTTGTTTATCAATATCCCATGGCTACCGAATTTTTTTTGCCGGTATATCAGCTCGCCCGTTCAATAGGAATCGGAAGGTTTCTTTCGCGGATAGAAGCAATTTTCATACTCGTATGGGCATCAAGCGCATTTTTGTATTTAAGCTCCGGTTTGTATTTTATAACTTTCCTGTTTAAAAAATCATTTGGCTTAAAAACACGAAAACCGCTGATTATTCCATTTGCTATTCTGATTTTCAGCATAGCTATGACTCCTGAAAACCTTTATTCGGCTATTCGCATCGAAATGGAATTTTACCGCCAATATGCCTGGATTTTAACGATTATTGTTCCGTTGTTTTTGCTTATCACTGCTTATGCCCGAACAAAGATCGAAAGGAGAAACATATCAAATGAAGCGAACAATTAATAAATCAATGATTTCTATTGTGCTGTTATTGGTATTTTTTCTTATGTCCGGGTGTTTTGACAGTATTGAGGTTGATGAAATGGCGTATGTTGTTTCGCTTGGAATTGACAAAGGGTTGGAAGGGAATCTGATACTGTCGTTTTTATTTGCTGTTCCGATTTCGGTTGGTGTCGGAGGGGAGATTGGGGAAGTCGAAAAATCTACAACCTTAATAACGGTAGAGGCATCGACAATTAACGGTGCGGTGAGTATAGTCAATACGCTTATAAGCAAGCGGATCAATTTTTCGCATGCAAAGCTTATATTAATATCAAAAGAACTCGCGCAGGAAGGTGTGGAAAAATACATTAATGCATTAATCCGTTACAGGGAATTCAGACCGAATATGTATATTGCCATATCAAGAGGCAGGGCTGAAGAATTTCTTAATGCCGTCAGACCGGTCCTTGAAATAAACCCGGCGAAATTTTTTGAGTTATTTATGGTGTCGTACAAATATACGGGATATTCTCCAAGAAGCGAGCTGGAGAGATTCTACATGAAGATGGAATGCACATGCAATCAGCCTGTGGCCGCTTTATTGGATATTAATGACTTAAGCGACAGTTCTGAATTCAGCAGGGTTTTGTCAGGAGCAAAAATTAATAATCACGATAACATGGAAGGTAATTATAAAGCCGGGGAAATACCTGTTATTTCCGATACCAAGTCGTCAAGCATGGGTCTTGCCGTATTCAGGGGAGATAAAATGGTAGGTGAAATGGCCGGCAGGGAAGCCCTTAGTTTTCTGATTGTCACAGGAGAACTTGGACTTGTTTACTATTCAATTCCGGATCCGGTAGAGGGCGAAACCTATAGGCCGGGAGAATTAATGGGAATAGAAAGCGAAAAGAAGTTCGTTTCACTGCGCCTTGGCATGGCGAGAAAACCTTCCGTTAAAGTAAGCATAAAGGATGACAAGCCGATAATTAATGTCAATATATTTCTTGAAGGGGATATTCTGTCTGTTGACAGTGATCAGGATTATTCGTTAAGGGAACAATTGAATATACTTGAGCAGCATACAGCCGAGCATATACGAAAAAGTGTTTACGAGTTTTTAGTAAAAACACGTGACGAGTTTAAAAGCGATATATGCGGCGCCGGAAGGCCGGTAAAAAAAACGTTCCTTTATTGGGATGACTGGATTGCGTTCAAGTGGATGGACAAATACGAAAATGCGGAATTTAATGTTGAGGTAAAGGTTTCCATCAGGCGTTCCGGAGTAATGGCAAAACATGTTCCGCTGTCACAACTGAAAGGAAAGGATAAATGAATATTGTAATAATTATTCTCGTCATTGCCGTTTTATGCTGGAATGCAATATACACGATAAGTTATGGAATATGGACATTTAAAGATAAGAATATAAAAGGAGGAATTGCGCTTCTGCTGCTTGCTTTGGTGAGCTTATCGATACCGCTGTACTTATTATGGAAGAGGATGTGAGGTATCGATAAAGCTGCTAAGTGAGTAAATGCCGATAGCCTGATTTAATAAAGCTGATAATTTCTTCTGCAATGACAACGTGGCCGTCACGGTTCGGATGTATGCCGTCAGCGCATAAAAGCTCCGAAAAGTCGGGAAATCTTAAAAATGCGCTCCGTACATCAATCCAAAGTGTTTTCGTTTCTTCCGCGATTCTTACAATAACGGAGTTATAGCGCTCCTG
>DATCLI010000059.1:0-2809 GCA_036563955.1 Clostridia bacterium
GAATAAATATATATGCAAAAAGGAAATGCAAAGACTGCTGGGCTAAATTTTACTGCAGCGGCGGCTGTACTGCTAATGCCTGGCAGTTTCATAACAAACTCGACGATGTTTATGAAATAGGATGCGAGCTTCAGAAAAAGAGGATAGAATGTGCACTCTGGATTAAGGCGGAATTATTATGCGAGACCGCAGACGAAAAATGCGGCTGAGCAGATTAATTCAATTCCGCAGCAGATTAAGAGGTGGCTTTATTGATAACACTTGATGATGTGAAGAAAAACGAGGAAGTTAACACACTTCTGCGTTTGGCACAGAAACAATTGGAAATACGGGGATTCACGGAACATTCTTTCAGGCATGTCGGAAGAACGGCAAACACGGCCGGAAATATTCTGAAAAAGATCAGTTATCCTCCAAGGGAAATTGAACTGGCGCGCATAGCCGGTTATCTTCACGATATCGGAAATGCTGTGAATCGGGAAAATCATGCGCATATTGGTGCATATATGGCATATAACATTTTAACAAAAATGGGTATGGGTTACGAAGAAGCAGGGGAAATAATGCAGGCAATAGGAAACCATGACGAGTCAAGCGGCACGGCTGTAAGCAATGTGTCGGCGGCATTGATCCTTGCCGACAAATCGGATGTTCACAGAAGCAGGGTTACAAATCCCGATATTACGACATTTGATATCCATGACCGTGTTAATTACGCCGTCGTTAAATCGGAACTGATAGTAGACGTTGATAAAAAGGTTACCACGCTTCAATTGGAAATTGATACGGTAATTTGCCCTGTTATGGACTATTTTGAAATTTTCCTCGACCGCATGAAAATGAACCGCAGGGCTGCGGAGTTTCTTGGACTGAAATTTGAGCTTGTTATAAATAAAAACCAGCTGCTTTAATTTTTTGCATCCATTCAGTAAGGAAGGCTGAACCATTTGTTTTGCAAATCTTTGTTGACGTGCCGCTTGCGTAGATTATATAATAACATGAGCGGCACGGCAAAAGATAGGAGGAGGACTTAATGAGGAAAAACAGTATTTTAAAGCTGTTTGTGGTCATAATTGTTATTCTCGCATGCGCTTTTTTAGCTTTCGGAGAAGTCAAAAATGATAAGATTCGGACCGGAATCGATATCCGCGGCGGCGTAAGCGCCGTATTGGAACCCGATATTGAGAAAGGTTCTCTTACAGGCGAAGAATTAGGAAAAGGATTGTCATCCGCAAAAACAATTCTTGACAAGAGACTTGACGCCAGGAGGATTTTTGACAGGAGCATAAATATTGACTCGGTAAATGGACGTATTACGGTTGAGATCCCATGGGCTGCAGGCGAAACTGACTTTAACCCGCAGAAGACGATTAATGAGCTCGGAAGGACTGCCCTTCTTACGTTCCAGGAAGTGGATGAGGATAAAATAGATGAAAACGGAAATTTTCTGCCGACAGGAAAAATAGTACTTCAGGGTACGCAGGTTAAGGATGCAAACCCGGCGCGTCACCCTGATACGGGGGAATGGATTGTCGTTCTCGATCTTGATCCTTCCGGCGCCGAAGCATTTGCCGAAGCAACCGGACGTTTGATAGGACAAAGAATAGCAATATTTATGGACGACCAGTATATTAACGCCCCGCTTGTACAAGATCGGATTGACGGCGGATCAGCGATTATTACCGGCCAGGCCGATGCGGTGGAGGCTGGGAATCTGGCTGCAACAATCCGTTCAGGCTCGCTTCCTTTCAGGCTTATAGCTGTAAAAGTTGACTCAATAAGCCCGCAGCTCGGAACGGGTGCGATGAATGTGGCTATTATGGCGGGAATTACGGGTTTCATTCTTGTTTGCTTATTTATGCTTATATATTACAGACTTCCCGGGCTTATAGCGAACATTGCGCTGTTAGGGCTTATTGTGATTCAGCTTCTTGTGATATCCTGGACAGGAATATCAATAACGCTTCCCGGTATAGGCGGTATAATACTTGCTATCGGAATGGGTGTCGACGCTAATGTTATTATATTTGAAAGAATGAAAGAAGAGATGAAAGAAGGCAAGACATTAAGAGCTTCCGTTGATCAGGGCTTTACGCGGGCGTTTACCGCGGTTCTCGATTCCAATGTTACAACGCTGATAACGGCAGCGGTGCTTTATTTTTTGGGTTCCGGACCTATAAAAGGTTTTGCGACGACACTGGGGCTCGGGGTAATAATAAGCTTTCTGACGGCCGTAACGGCTACGAAGATAATGCTGCAGGCGGTAACCGGAGTTGAATTCGCAAGGAACAAATGGCTTTATGGAGTGAAATAGCGGGAGGTAAACGGAATGCGTAGTTTTGAAGTAGTGAAGAACAAAAATAAGTTTTTCTTGCTGTCGGCGGTTATTATTGCTTTAGGAATTATCTTTTATTTTATAAACGGCCTTCAGCTTGATGTGGAATACAGGGGCGGGACAAGGATTCTTATTGAAACGAACAGCGAAGTCGATACTAACAAAGCAGATGCTGTTGTTGAGGAAGTCCTTGGCAAGTCGGTTACGACGCAGAGCCTTAAAACCTATAATCCTGAAGATGAAGATAAAATGATATATATGCTAAGGTTTGATATTGCAAGCGAAGAAACACTGACCGACGAAGAACGCACCCTGGTATATGATACTGTTGCCGGGAATTTTGATGTTAAAGAGAACGGGAACCATGACATGTTAAGCGTCAGTCCGACAATAGGGCAGGAAACGCTTTTGAATGGATTGAAAGCCTGCTTTATTGCTTCTGTATTAATAGTTTTATACGTAACATGGAGATTC
>DATCLI010000060.1:0-3597 GCA_036563955.1 Clostridia bacterium
TAACAACAGGAATATCGTTTTCTATCGCAAGCTTCACGATGTCCTCGCCCGGATCAGAAATACCAGGGGTTCCGGCATCAGTTACGAGTGCAATGTTATTTCCGTTTTTCAGCTGTAAAATCAGCTCATTTCCCCGTTCCCTTTTATTATGCTCATGATAGCTTACAAGCGGTTTTTTTATTTCGTAGTGATTTAAAAGCTTTAATGTATGCCTTGTATCTTCAGCGGCAATAAGATCGGCTTCCCTGAATGTCCAAAGGGCCCTGAAGCTGATATCTTCAAGGTTTCCTACAGGGGTAGCGACAATATAAAGACAACCGGTTTTTTTATTTTCTTCCATGATAATTCCTTTAAATCACAAAATAACCGACGCATGACGTGTCGCATGACAGCCGATGTTTACGGCAACGGGCAGACCCGCGATATGCGTCGGGTATGTTTCTATATTAACAGCCAATGCTGTCGTCGTTCCGCCAATGCCGGCGGGACCTGTTCCCAATTTATTTATTTTAAACAGTAAATCCCTTTCCAATTCCGCGATATGATGATCTGTCGAACGGGAATGCAAAGGCCTTAACAGCGCTTTTTTCGCAAGCAGCGCTGATTTTTCCATCGTTCCGCCAATGCCGACGCCGACAATAATGGGCGGACACGGATTTGCGCCTGCTTCACTTACCGTTTTTAAAACAAAATCAGCTACTCCGTCAACACCGTCCGAAGGTTTAAGCATTGATACGGCACTCATGTTTTCACTGCCGAAACCTTTCGGTGCAACATCGATCTTAAGCCCGTCGCCATCCACAATTTCCGTATGTATTACTGCAGGAGTATTATCCCCCGTATTATCGCGTACTAATGGGTCCTTCACAACCGAAAAGCGTAAATAACCATTTTTATAACCGCGGCGGACACCTTCCTGAACGGCATCGTAAAGGTTTCCGCCCGTTATGCGGACATCCTGCCCTACTTCCAAAAACACAACGGCCATTCCCGTATCCTGGCAGATTGGCATCTTTTCTTCCGCTGCAATCTCAGCGTTCTTTATAATAGTTTCAAGAACCATTCTGCCGTTTTCCGATTTTTCGGCATTCAAGGCCGCAGCCAGGGCTTTATATATGTCTTCGTTCAAATAGTAATTGGAATCGATGCACAGCTTTTCAACCGCATCAATAATTTTCGAAACATGGATTTCTTTCATTCTTATTCCTTTCTGTGCCAGGCCTTTTCACAAACTGTCAAAAGCGTTTATACGCATTAAAAAAATAATTCCTTGCCGATGGAAACAATTATACCCGATTAATCTACTGCAATCAATGCGTAATCATCATTAGGAGCTTCTCTGTACAATAGACTTCGCGGAAATAATACCAAATAAACAGCGGGTTTAAATTATGCCGATCCACTCCGATTTTCTTCCGTTTTTCGTAAATACGGGAATAACATCCAACGGTGCGTCAACAAGGACAAACTGGCCGCCTTCGTATTGTTTCCCATCTTGTAAATTTGTCCACACCGCTCCTTTGGGCAAATATACCTTTCTTGAGGTCATATTTTCATAAGCTACCGGCGCTGCTAAAAGATCGCTTCCGAACATATACTGGTCCTTGAGAGCCCAGCATATTTCATCATCGGGAAATTCATAAAACATTGTCCTTATAACAGGGGTTCCCTTTTCATGGGCTTGTCTCATAAGTTCACGCGTATATGGGCGGATTTTCTCGCGTATGTTCAAATATTTTTTTAGAATTTCATAAGTTTCCTCACCAAAACTCCAGACTTCATTATTGCCTCCCGTAAAAAGAGCCGGGCTTCCGTCTTTGCGGTATAATTTCACGGATGGCTTCCGGTCACCATGCAGACGCATAACGGGGCTGAATGTTCCGTATTGGAACCAGCGTACCAAAAGTTTCCTGAAATCTTCATCTTCCGGATCTCCTCCATGAAATCCTCCGATATCGGTTGTCCACCAGGGAATACCGCAAAGCCCCATATGCAGCCCTGCGCATATCTGCTTTCTAAAGTCTTCGTAAGAGGAATGAATATCTCCCGACCATACCAAAGCCCCGTAACGCTGGCTTCCCGCCCATGCACAGCGCACAAGGTTGACTATATTCTGCTGACCTTCCGCTTTCATCCCTTCATAAAATGCCCTGGAATATAACTGCGGGTATAAATTGCCGATTTGAACATTAGGACCCAAATAATAACGGTAATTATCAAAATCATAGACACTGAACTCCGGTTCCGCTTCATCGAGCCAGAAAATTTTTATGCCGTGATCATAATAATTCTTTCTGCACTTTTCCCATACATACTTTCTTGCTTCCGGATTCGTGGCATCGAAAAAGTTGCTGTAACCACCAAAAAGCATGCTGATGTTAACGCCCATTTCGGGTTTTACAAGAAAGCCCTTGCTTTTCATTTCATCATAGTTCTCACTTTCCAGGTCAACCTGCGGCCAGACCGAAACCATCAATTCAATGCCCATTTTTTTCAGTTCAGCAACCAAGGCTTCAGGGTCGGGAAAAAATTCTTCGTCAAACCTAAAATCTCCCATTTTAGGCCAATGGAAAAAATCACATACAATTACGTCAATAGGAAGATTTCTGCGCTTATATTCCCGTGCGACCTCCAAAAGCTGCTCCTGGTTGTAATAGCGAAGCTTGCACTGCCAAAAACCCAGGCCGTACTCAGGCATCATGGGAACCTTGCCCGTAACGTCGGCATATCTTTCCACGATTTCGCCGGGAGTATCGCCCGCGGTAATCCAATAGTCCATTTGCTTTGTACTTTCCGCATACCATTCGGTTCTGTTTTTCGAAAAGCTAACCCTTCCTATGGCCGGATTGTGCCACAGGAAACCATATCCAAGACTTGACAGCACAAAGGGGATGCTTGCCTGGGAGTTACGATGCGCAAGCTCGAAGCTGCAGTTTTTTATATCCATTATTTCCTGCTGATACTGCCCCATTCCATATAATTTCTCGTTTTCATTGCTCTCAAAAGACACAGTCAGGCGGTAATCACCTCCGATAATCGGCTTGAATCTGCGGGACTGTAAATTCAGCGCTCCGCATTGCCCTATCTCTCGAATCAGCAGTTCTCCTTTACTGTTATAAAAGCTGATTTGGCACCTTCCTGACCAGCCTTCTTCTTTTAGTACGGCTTTTATTTTTCCATTCGCAATAACTGCTTCATGTTCGTTAATATCAATTTGTGCAGGCTGTGTCTCCGCCGGGAGCAGTGCGAAATCGGAATCCAGGATTTCACCCATCATCCTGGATCGAACCCTCAGACTATTGATCCCCCAGGGTTCAATCATCAATTTTTCCCCATCCATCTGCCATATTATCCGATTTCCGTCTCTTGTAAATATGCCCATATCATTCCTTCCTTTCAATTTTCCTTACTTAAAAAGTTATTACCTGTTTCCGGCATGAATCTTTCTGAATTCTCCCGGCGTAGTTCCCTCCTGCCTTTTAAAAGCGCGGTTAAAGCTGTTCGCATTTGTATATCCAACCACTAAGGCTATTTTATCAATCGGCATATCCGTTCCCAGCAGTTCCTTAGCATGCCGCATCCGTATCCTTTCCAAAT